>PLNY01000393.1 GCA_003141915.1 Anaerolineae bacterium
GCATGCGTGTGACCAGGGTCGTTTCAGCATTATCTTTATCGAAGAAGGCAAATTGGCGAAACTCAGACTGACTGGCCAAGAGGCTATTCAGAATCTCAGTCCGTGCATCCGATGACGTTACCGTCGGATTAGCCAGCCAAGTTGCTGTGGTAGACAGCACCGTGAACTTTTCCTCGATGAAACTGCTGACCGTTTTCGCCGCTCCCTGAGCAATGAGCACTTGCTGGTTGGAAACAGCTTGTTGTTGAGCTTGAATATAGAAGAACAACTGCAAACCGCCAGAAGCCAACAGGATCACCACGCTCAATATCAAGAACGCCATAATCAACGTGGCTGACAAGCTTCTCGCTGGCCGGGGATTGTTAGTTTTCGTGGTCATGATGCACCAATTACCAAATCAACGTTGGGATAATAAAAACTTGAGTGGAAATCCTTGTCGAGACGTTTTTCATTATGACCGCTTTTCTTGTTTTCTGCCTGCACCGTTTTCTTGAAATTGGATAACGACATCCGAGCCGGGGATGACATGGCCCAACTCCTCGACGGCGGTTTGCAAAACGTTTCGCAGGTTGATGGACTGGCTGATTTTGGATGTGATGTCGCTGATCCTTTGCTCTTTTACAGCGTTTCGTTGTGCCTCTTCCAATAGCCGCGCGTTTTCCATTGCAAGCGCCACGCGTTCGGCGGTCGCCTGCGCCATGGCCAGTTCATCTTCAGTCCAGGATTGCCCTTCATCAGTTCGATTCAGTTTTAGATTGCCGATAACCTGTCCGCGTAGGCGGATGGGCATATTGATTTGTCCATTTGCTTTAGCCTCGCTTGACTGGCCTTGAATGGGTTCGGCTTTGATACCGCGGAAGCGATATCCTTTAACATCGCGCTCTCTTGAAAATTTTCTCCAGGCATGGCCTGTTAATTGACTGAACGAGAACTCTGCTTCCTGCAAAGCCCGCTTTGTCTCTTCATTTGATTTTGCATTCTGAATTGCAATCGCCACCTGATCTGCCAGAATGGACAAGACGGAATAATCCTCTTCTGTGAAGGCGTTCGCTTCGGTGGATTGGATATCTAGCGCGCCAATCACTATTTCGTTGACTTTGAGCGGTAGGCACATCTCGGAACGCGTCTCGGGGAGGTCGGGATTGTTGAAGAAAACGGCGTCCGCTCCAACGTCGAGGGCGATGCGAGGAAGCCCGCTGGAAGTTACGTAGCCTACCATGCCTTGCTGTCCAACCTGCAGGCGATGTTTTCTGGCCAGCATCCTCGCTCCGCCTTCGCTATTCGATGCGCTCAGGATTGCATACTCGCGCGGTTCGTCCAGAAGGAAAATTCCAATGTGATAGTAGCCAAGCTGTTGGCTGATGAGATTCGTCAGAACATTCATGAGCCGGTCTTGTTCCGAGATAGCCGCTGCCGACCGCGAGACCTCCGCCACAGTTCTTAATCGCGAAGCCTGCTCGGTGGTTTTTTGATTGGCCTTCATTAAATCAGCCGTGCGTTCGGCGACTCGCTCTTCCAATTGAGCGTGTTCAGCCTGAAAAGCTTGGAACACTTCCCTCACTTGGTGTAATACTTTATTGAATTCTCGCTTTAGGAAAAAGACAGCCAAAATGATTACCGCTCCAGGAACGCTCATATCCAAGCCGTATATTATCCAATCGGCTACATTGCCGGCAGGCGCTCCAATGAACTTTAATATACCGTTGAATGCCATCCAACCGATAATTGCCATGATAATGATGCTCAAAGCCAAAGCGATTAGACTGCCCCGATAATCAAATAGCAGGGCAGTGATTGTGATGAATGCCAGCAAAAACGTGGACGCATCGGCGGATATGCCATAGCCGAAAAGAATGGTTGCACCGATCAAGAAAATCAATCCCGAAAAGACGCTGGCGCGGATGGAATATGAAACTGGAACGAATGTGACTGCCAGCAGGAGCAGGAGAATAGCAGCATAGGCGGCGAGAATCCGGGAATCGTTACTGTGAAGGAATGTGTAGGCGAACATTACTCCGCCAAAAATAACCGCGGCCCGCAAAACTATCTTAAGAAAATTCTCGCGCCAGCGATCCGAAAAGGCGGCGGAGTTCAGAACTTCCGATATCAAGGCTGGTTCGATTATTTGTTTAGCGTTCGTCATAGGTTTTCTTCCTGACCGTCACTACTAAGCTCCAGGGTTACTTCGGTTGAGCTTCCCAATCTATGACCCAACTCTTCAACAGCTGACCTCATGATCAAATCGATATCACTAAACGTGCTGATCTTTGTTGATACTTCGGCAATGGCGCGATCACGTTGTGATCTTTGGCGTGTCTCTTCTGTAAGCCGGGCATTTTCCAGCGCGGACGCCAAACGATCTGCAATCTGCTCAATGATCGCGATGGTTTCGCTGGATGCGCTGTCGCCGTGCAGGCGAACGTTCACAACACCGATGGCCTGGCCGCGCAATCGAATTGGAATGGACTGAAGCGCGCCTAATTTGATTTTGGGTAAATCCTTTAAGCTTTTCTTGCTCATTTCATTTGCGTTATCAGGGGCCTGGTTGATGGGTCGCAGTTGCGCGCCGTCAAATGTATAACCGGCGATTCGGTTTTCGCTTTTCGCAAAACTTTTCCATGTTCGTTGTGTGTATTCCTCGTAGGTTTGCTCGATTTCTTTTAATTGGTCTTCCACTTGTTGAAGCAGGCGCGTTTTTTCGATGGCGATTGCCAGTTGGTCTGCCAGGACCTGCAGAATTTCGATATCTTGCTGGACGAATGCTTGCGGTTGATCGCTTTGTATATCGAGAACGCCAAAAATCTCACGGCTGGTTTTTAGCGGCAGAGCCATTTCGGAGTGTGTGGTGGGCAGGAAGGGATTGTTAAAGTAAACGGCGTCCGCTCCAACGTCCAGAGCGATACGGGCTTCGCCGGTAGCGGCTACTGTTCCAACGATTCCCTGTGCGCCGACGCGCAGGCGATGGTTATTCGCGATCAATTGTTTTCCCGCTTCGGTGGGCGAGGCGCGCAGGACGGCGTATTCCTTTTTATTGTCCAATAAAAAGATACCGGCATGATAGAACTTAAANNTGTTCCAGTTCCTGTGTGCGCTCGGACACGCGTTGATCCAACGTTCTAATCTGTTCGCTCAATTGGCTGGCCATGAAGTTGAAGGTGTTGGCCAGCACGCCTATTTCATCATTGGATTTAACATTGGAACGAACGGATAACTTGCCCTGCGCCGCTTCCTGCGCGGTTTGCGTCAAACTGATCAAGGAGGCCGTGAGTGAATTGCCAAGGTATATCGCAATGGCGATGGCAACGAATAGAATCACAATTAGAATGAGCATGCTGTTTGTAAGTGTTCGATTGGCTAACGCATAAATCTCGGATTGAGGCACCTCTTCCAGAAGAAACCAGTTGGGTGTCTTTCCATTCAAGACAGTGATCGGCGCATAGAAGTAAACATTTTGCTGATTGGTGAAAGACCCTGATTTGCCTGATAACAAGGAGGATGCCTGAGACGGGAAATCCTTTGCAATGGTAATCCCTGTGTTTAGATCGGTTGCTCCGCCAAAGAGTTTGTTCGATTGCTGGTTGTCGTAGAGATAATAGCCATTTTGATCCACCAGCGCAACGTGGTGGCTGGGATCATCTAATATATTGAGGAAGTTTTTAGAGACTATGTCTGCTACGATAACGCCCGCCAGACTGCCCCGATAATACACAGGCGTTGCAAAACGTACCACAGGAACATTGGGCACGATGATTTTGCCCAGATCCTGTTCCAGTTCTAGAGGAGACATATATAGCGAACCGGCAGGGAGTTTAGCTGGTATTGCAAAGAACGGGCGTGTCGCATCGTTCTGAAGGTCCGGTGAAATATAATCAGAAGTTACCTTTACCACTTCCTGCCCTTCGGAATCGATGAAACGCACATTGTCATATATGGGGTGAGCATTAAAAAATGCTTGCAGAGTCAGCCTGAAGTTGACAGTTGCCGACGCGGTCTCTAGTGGATCAGCCTCAGATTCTTCATCTGCGATTAAATCTTTGAGGTCGGATAAATGACTGAGGATCAAAACGTCCTGGCTGTTTTCCGAAAGAAAAGTTTGGATGGAGAGGATATGCTCGCCATTCTCTGCGGTAATTTGAGTTGCCGTGGCGTTATAGGCATTTTGATAGATTTGGTTGAGGAGGTAATAGGCGATAATACCTACGGTGAACACGGTAATGCCCACCAATGCCATGATTACTTTGAGTCGCAGAGATAGATTGGAATACTGGAAAACAACAAGCGCCAATATCGTTATGATCGTGATTACGGTCAGCGTATAATCAGTATTCTCAAAAGAGGAAACGACGCGGAAGCTGGGGTTCCATAATTCGATCGCCACGCTCAGAATAATCGCAATCGCGATGGACAGCATCGCCGATGGTCTGGAAGCCTTGGGCATTAACCATGCGGTCATGATCGCTCCGAGCGCGACAATGTACAAAAATACTGTCGAGGCTACACCCTGAACCAGTAGGATGACGGCGATCGGCGGAACAATAACAAAGGAATAGAAAAGCAAGCCTGTTCCAAGGGCATGATGATCGCGCTGAATCAATAATAAGCTGGCGATTGCGACAAGAAACATCAGCGCGCCCATTGGCAACAGGATTGGATCGGAAAAATCGAAATGACCTTTTTGCGGACCGATAATGCTGTAAATTTCGTAAATAAAGAATGTCAGACCGAGAAGGATAAAGATTCCCGCTGTTATCAGGGAAATGTTTTTTTGCCGCTCTTGGACTAGACTCGATTGTGGTTGATTTTCAGTCATGTTAACCTTGCTTGCTCAAATCAGGGTCTCGAGGCTGGCATACCGCAAAACCTATCAATAAAACCGCGAACAAAATTCCCGAAATCAAATGCCATTTCTTCATTTCGATACCTGTTTATTTTCATCTATTGATTCAATGACTACGGAGACTTCTGCGACCTCCGGCAGAGATCCCAATTCGCGCGCCGCGGCTTGAAGCAGGGTGTCGGTATCCAGCGACCTGCTGAGACGCGTTGAAATCTCGTTAATGGTTTGTTGCCGTATGGCATGCTGACGCGTCTCTTCCAGCAGTCGGCTATTATCCAATGCCAGCACTACTTGGCTTGCGATTTTTTCAACCAAATCTTTCGCACTCGCTGTCCATTGAGCAGTTTCTTTGCCTTGAAAAGTAATCATTCCGATATCCCGACCGCGTAGACGGAGCGGAACCTGCATGCTCTTTTTATTCTTTATCTTGACCTGTCCTGAAGTGATTAGTTTGATCCCGGAAGGTGTATATTGATAGGCCAGGCCGCGATTCGCAAGATAACGTTTCCAAACATCTCCCATATGTTGTGTCGTCAGCGATTCCAGTTCGTTTACAAATGCCTGTGTTTCATCGAGCAGTCGTGCATTGTCAACGGAAATCGCGATCTGATCCGCCAATGATTGTAGGATTTCTGTTTCATTTTGATCCGGTGTGCGAGGTTCCTCGGATTGACAATCCATGATCCCAGTAACTTTGCCGCGTGCAGTCAAAGGGATAACAATTTGAGAACGAGTAAGCTCCAGCCTGCCCTCCGATTTAAGGCGGCCTTTGTTTTCATCGTTTGTATCGGCAATGATGTATGGTTTATTTTGTTCAGAGACATAACCAATCACGTTCTTTGGATTGCCTTCAATGTAGAAGCCATCATCCATCATCTTTTTTCCAATATCCGTGGATGCGGCTTGCAGAAATGCCATCCTTCTTTCTTCGTCAAAAAGATAGATGGCAACATGATAGAAACCGAAAAGATCAGATGCCGAACGCACAGCTTTATCGAGCAAAGCTGGTATATCCTGCAGTTCCGAGATGCTGCGCGCAATCAATGTTGACGAGCGCAACATCTCGGATTCTTGCGATAATTGATTCGTCCGCTCTTGAACACGCTGTTCAAGATTGTTTTGCAGTGCCCGCTCTTTCTGAACGATCTCTTGCAGTTGCTGATTGGCCACTCTTAATCGAGCTTCCTGCTGTTCAAACGCATAGAAGGTTAAACCTAATATCAATGGAGCGATATCGATAATCCACAAGAGAGGATCTGCCGATTGCGCCGATCCGATAGAGGCCCAAAGAAAAGGCAATTTGTGATCAATGATTTCAATAATGGTGCCCACGATTGGAAAGATGACTCCAATTGCAACTCCAAAAAGCGTCCATCGGATCGTTATGAGTTTTTGCTGATCCACCATCGGGGATGGTGTTTGAACGGTTGGCTTGATCACGGTTTGGTTCATGGATTGTCTTCCATATTCAATTCAATCGCTGCTTCTGATACATCCAAAGCGCGGCCGAGTTCTTGCACCGCCGTACGCAATATTCCCTCCATTGTGGTAGACGACCATATCTTGCCGCTGATCTCGGCTATTAAACGCTCGCTCGTCGCGGTGGATTGGCTTTCTTCGAGCAGCCGGGCATTTTCCAGCGCGAGCGAAGCCTGTGCCGCGACAGTCTCTATCAGGTTGCGTTGTTCCGGCGTCCATTCATTATCGCTGTCCAATTTGATCTCACCGATCACTCCATCCCGTATCGCCAGCGACACTTCCAGTTCATTGTCTGTTTTGTAAGATTCTTTGTCTCCCACTTCATAGCGAAGTTCTTCTGTGTTTCCCACTTGTTTCCAGGATTGCAAGGTACGTTGCCTTTGAATGGATCGTATTTCATCCAGGTTTTGTTGAACTTGCTGGAAAAGGCTTGCATTTTCCAGTGCGACGGAGACTTGGTTTGCCATGCTTTGCAGCATGTCGATTTCCTGCCGACCAAATGCTCCTTCCTGTGTGGACTGTACATCGAGCGCGCCCAGAATGCGAGCTCCAACCAGCAAGGGCAGGGCGATTTCTGAACGAGTATAGGGAAGCAATGGATTTTCAAAGCGAGTTGGTTCGGTTCCAACGTCCAGCGCGACGCGAGGAGACCGTGTGCTGATGGCTGTTCCCACCATGCTTTTGCCGCCGACCTCAAGGCGATGTTTGTTTTCCTTTAAGACGCGGCCTGCTTCGCCTGTGGCGCTTTTCAATTCAGCCCATCGTCTTGTGGAATCAACAAGGAAGAGGGCGGTATAGTAGAATCCAAACTGGTCGGTTATAAGATTAACTACTTGATTGATCAATTCATCCGGATCAAGAACAGAACTGGCAGTGCGTCCCACTTCGTTGACCGCTTTAAGCTGAAGAGTTCTTTCTACGACTCGATCTTCAAGGCTGGCCTTTTGATTTTCAAGTTCGCTCGTGGCTTCCTCGGTTTTCTTTTGCGCCTTGAAGTATTCGGCGTCCAATTGCTGAAAGCCGACAATAATAATGACACTGAACAACAAGGTAACGACGGAGTTGCTTATCCAGTCTGCCACTGCCGCCGGCACAACCACCGGACTAAAAAACCTTACTCTTCCAGAGAGTGTCAGCCATCCCATGATGCCAAAGGTAATCAGGGAAATTGCAGTTGCGATAAGTCCGCCGCGCGGCGAGTACAGCATCGTCGCGATGGTGATGAACGCCAGGAAAAAGAAAATGGCGTCACCTTCAATGCCCAGCGTAAATAATTCATTCAAACCCAGTGCAAAAATTGCCAGGATAATAATTCCTGCGCGCAGCCAATACGGTGCCGGCAATACGGTAATCAATACAACTCCAGCATATGCGGCAATGAAAACCGAAGTGACGATCACGCCTTGGCCGGTAAGAATGGCTGCGATCAGCGCAATCAAGCCAAAGGCCAAGGCGCTGATTAGAATTGGCCGGATCAAACCCTGGCGCCAGTTTTCATAAATGGGCTGATTGGCTTCAGTTGCTCCAAGATTCAAGAAGGACAATAATCTTTTCTCTTTCATTTACTTACTGCCTTTGTTTGAAGAGTCGCTGCCATTGCTTCCGGCTTGCGGTGCAATTACGATTTTCGTATATCGCGCTCCAACTGCTTTTGTCAATTCGCTGGCGGTCGTTGTCAGAATGGTCTGCATATCAGTGGAACGTCGGATTTTGCTTGTGATTTCATAGATCAAGCGGTTATGTTCAGCTTGACTTCGGACCTGCTCGACCAGTTTTGCGTTGGAGATGATTGCCGCAAGACTGCCGCCCAAAGTTCCAAGCATTTCTTCATCGTTTTCATTGTAGGCGGCAACCTGTTCGCTCTCCACATTGAGCACGCCTAGAATTTCGTTCCGATACATCAATGGAATAGCCAATTCAGAGTGTGTGTTGGGACTGGCTTGAATATAACGAGGATCTTCCATTACATTGTCGACGCGCAAGAGACGGTGGTGTTCGGCAACCCAGCCCGTGATGCCGCTCCCGATCGGAACACGTATTTTGCCGACATCCTGTGAATATCCCACCGATGCTTTGATCTCCAGGAATTTATGCTCCGAGTCGAGCATCAGAATTGATACGCGGTCTCCGCCCAACGTTACCTGCAATCCGGATACGGCGCTTTCCAGCGCTTCTTCAAGAGTTGTGCCTGACGCGGCCGTGCTTGTGATGTGATGGAGCAGGCGGTGTTGAGAAAGATGTTCCTGCGTTTCAGCAAACAGCTCGGAATTTACAACCGCAACTGCCAGTTGGTCGGCAAGGATTTGAAGTGTGCGCAGATTGTCTTCCGCAAAAACGAAAGCATGCGTGCTTTGGACATCCAGAACGCCAACGATTCTATCGCCGACTTTTAATGGAATAGCGGCTTCTGCATGTGTCTCCGGCAAGAGCGGATTGGCATAGTATGTGGCGTCTTTGGCTGTATCATTGACGACCAATGGCTCACCGCGTCCAGCTACGTAACCGACAACGGATTTCGACCCGACTCCAAGCTTATGCCCGGCGCGTTTCATTTGCGAACCGGCTTCGCCCGTCGCTTCGCGAATCACCGCAAACTCGCCCGGAAGATCAATGAGGAAAATAGCCGCGTGATAGAAGTCGAATCGTTCGCGGATGAAATTGGCCGCTTTCTTTAACAAGTCATCCAAATTCAATGAGCCGCTGACGTCGCGNNGTGCGATCTGAGCCGCGGTTTCTAACTGAATGGCGCGCTGGCGGCTTTCTTCCAGAAGACGAGCGTTGTAAATAATACTGCCGGCTTGATTTGCCAGAGCCATTAAAAAAGGCAGGTTTTCGTTTCTGAATGCGTGCTCGTGGTCTATATCTTGAACGATTAATGCTCCCCGTGGTTCGCCTTGTACAATCATTGGCGCGCCCATCCACGATTTGGCGGGTTTGCCCTGAATTTTTGCGCCAAGTTTCTCCGCCTGCTTTTCAGTGTCTTCGACTAACAGCAGCGGCTGTAGGGTGCGGATCAAAATGGAGATGAGGCCCGCTCCTAAAGGATAGGCTTCTATCGAATCGACTTTGCCGTTTTCGTATATGTATGGGACAACAATGGAAGCGGTTTCCTTTTGGTAAAGCGCCACAACGAATGGATAGTCTCCAATGATGTTTCTCACCTGAGTGTGTAAGTCGGTATAAAAACTGTTTAGATTGCTGGTTTTCGAAACAACCTGGCTGATGGACGTTATCGATTCGAACTCACGCAACCGCTCCTGTCTCAATTTCATATCCGCTATTTTTTCTAGTGTGGCGCTAATCAGTTCAGCCATGACTATGTAGGGCTGTACGATGGCGCTGGTCAGGGTTTCTTTCTGCCCACCGAGAATAATCAAACCTGTCAATTGATTAGATTGTTTAATTGGCAACAAAGCAACAGATTGATATTTGAATTCATTTTTAAATTGCCTTAGAGGTACGGGCCAGGGTATGCCATTTTCCTCGAGGATTACAGGATTGCCTGATAAATACTTTTGCACATCATTTAAACTTAAACCCAAGTTTCCCAATGCTTTTTGCGATGTTTGTTCGTCTTCAAGTTTATTTACGGCGACCGCTTCGAGTTTGAAGTTGCGAACAAGCAACATTGCGGATGCATAAGGCGAGTCATGTAGAATGCGATCTACAATTTGCGTCAATTCTTCATCTGATTGCGCCGCCACGATCTGGGGGCCGCCGCGATACAATCGTTCCAATTCGTGAATGTCTATTTGAACTGATTCGGTCAGGCTGACGTTTTGAGCCGCCACTGCAATCTGGCTCGCCAATGTTTGCAGCGTCACAATGGCGTCAGGCCCAAACGCATTTATCTGTGTGCTTTGCACTTCCAAGGTGCCGAGAACCAAGCCGCCAGCCGAGATGGGAATGCCTGCTTCGGAGCGCGTTTGCGGAAGCAGTGTATTCTCCATGTGGATGGGATCTTTAGTTGTATCGGAGACAATGCGCAGTTGATTGTTGGCGCTCACCCAACCAATGATTGATGTTGATCCGACTTCCAGCTGATGCCTGCTCTCGAGCAGTTCGCGTCCGGCGGGACTGCAAGCGGCGCGAAGCACCGCATATTTTCCAGCCCGGTCGATGAGATAAACGGCGGCGTGATAAAACCCAAATTGTTGAACAATCAGTTCTGTTGTGCGGTTGAACAACTCATCCAGGTTGGTCGAGGACGTAGCGCGCTGAGCGATTTCCGCCACAGTCCGAATCTGGCGAGCCAGTTCTTCCACCCTTTGTCCCTTTACTTCTGCCGATACTTTCTGTGCGCTGGTCATAATGGGTTATATAAATTCCCAAACTTCTTCGCCGTTGAGGATGCGCCGAATTTGGTCGGGGAAACGGTCAGGGTCCAGCGGCTTTCCAAGAAAGCCGTCAAACCCGGACGCCTTGGCCTTGTTCATTTGTTCGAGGCTTGCCTCGGCGGTGACTGCAACAATTCTTACGGATTTAAATCGTTCTGACGCGCGGATCTTTTTCTGCGCGGCGTATCCGTCTTCGTAGGGCAGGCGGATGTCCATTAAAATTAGGTCCAAACGTGGCAGAGTATCGGCATACTCAACGACTTCGAATCCCGATGTTTTCCATTCGCAATGAATTCCAAGATAGCCGAGCATGCGGGCAATCAAAACGAAATTGGATACGTTATCCTCCACTACCAGCACAGTTGCATCGTTTGGTATGTTAGGCTTGTGTAGAGGTTGAGTGTCAGACGCGTTCGGATTAACCATTGGCGTTCCTTATCTTATTATGTAGCGTTCGATTTGTTGTGTCAAATTGTCAATATCAATGGGTTTTTGGATATATCCATCGCAGCCGGCTTCCAGCGAACGTTCCCGGTCGCCGCGCATGACGTTGGCGGTCATGGCGATGATCGGCATCTTTGCAAATTCCGGCATTGCCTTGATGCGGGCAGTCAGCGCATAACCGTCCATATCAGGCATACTGATGTCCATTAGAATCAAGTTTGGAGATTTGGTGTTCAAGTAGCCCAAAGCCTCTTGAGCGTTCTTTGCTTCATCAACAGCGTAACCGCTCGCTTCCAACACGCGTCGAACCAGGAGTCTGTTATCTTGATTGTCTTCAACATAGAGGATTGTTCTTTTATCAGGCGTCATCTTCTTCTACCTTCTGGACATAATTCTACTTGTTGGAAACGTTAGTTTGCATAACAGCAGGATTACAAAAACTTAACAAAATAGTCGAGGACATAGCCTCGACTGGCGTGGATGTGGGCTTAGCCCGCACTATGCTGTTGTGATGAAACTTTTCCTTCAAATAAAAAATATTATCGAGAGCGGGTGATGGGACTCGAACCCACGATATCTTGCTTGGGAAGCAAGCGTTCTACCACTGAACTACACCCGCTGGACTTGGAAATTATATATCAAGACTCTCGATTGAGCAACTTCTTGGTTAAATCTTCCAAAGCTTTTCCTGCATCATTTTTTGGATTAATCTTTTCCAGGGTTTCTAATGCTCGATTCGTTAAACGCTCGGCTTCGCGTTGAGCATATTCACGCGCTCCTTCGTTGACCAGCATCTGCGCAACCTCCGCGACCTCATCCGGGCGTATAGCGGACGCAGCCCATCTTTGAGCGAACTTACCTTTCTGGCTGATCCCATATAATATCGGCAAAGAATTTTTTCCCTCGACGAGATCGCTTGCCGCTGACTTGCCAGTCAATGCTTCGTTGCCCCAGATGCCGAGGACGTCATCTTGAACTTGAAACGCCAGCCCGAGGTCCCGACCGAAGATGCGATATTGTTCAATAGTTTGCTCGTCTGCGGCCCCAAGAATCGCTCCGATTTGTGTGCACGCGGATAGCAGGGCAGCGGTCTTTCCTTCGATCATTTTCCAATAATCATCAATCGAAAGATCGTTGCGATTCTCATATGTCATATCGAGATATTGTCCGCGCGTGAGGTCGAGACAAGCATTCTGAATCACGCGCGCAGTTCTGACAACAACATCAGCAGAATAATTTTTTGATAAATCCAGGATAGCTTGATTGGCGATGACAAACAGCGCATCGCCAACGTTGATGGCTTGCGGCATGTTCCATTTTTTCCAAACCGTTGTGCGTCCGCGCCGCTTATCGGAGTTATCCTGAATGTCATCGTGCACCAACGAGAAGTTATGAATCAATTCAATTGCGGCCGTTGCAGATAAAGCGTGTAGCCACTTCATCTCATAAGACGTTATAACAAGCAATACCAATAAGGGACGAATCCTTTTACCGGTTACATCCGGACCCGCACCTTCACCAGTCCAACCCATATGATAGGTGAGCATTTCATAAAACGGGCGTGTGAGCGGTTCATCAAGCCGCGCAACTTGACGCTGAAGTTCGCTTTCGATGGCAGGGAGCATGGTTTCAATATATTTATTCAAGGGCATGATAGCGTCTCATTTTTTGTCGTGCAGGATCATAACAAGTTCAATTCATGCAATTCTATTCCTAATTGCTCAGGAGATTTGAAATGAATGGTAGCAAATCCCAACTTCTTCGCAGAGTTATTGTTTGCTTCGGAGTCATCAATCAACAGACATTCGCTGGCAGTGCGATTGATAGTCTGTAAAGCCAGGTTGAAGATGGCTGGATCAGGTTTGATCAGTTTGACTTCACCAGAGAGAATGATCTTATCGAACAGGTTGAAGAAATCATATTGTGGTCGGATGCGCGGATAAGTCTCTGCCGACCAATTGCTCAATCCGTAGAGCGGATATCCGGCTTGCTTTAGTTGGTATAGAATTTCAACGGTTCCAGTGATTGGCCCAACAATCGTATCTTCAAAATGATCATAATACGCGCGGATGAGATGTGTGTATTGAGGAAACCGATCCGATAGTTCCGCAATGCTTTCTGCAAAGGGACGACCGCGATCTTGTTCTGCGTTCCATGAAGTGAAGTTGATCTCTGAAAGAAATTGGTCTATTTGTCCCGGTTGATCGAAATAGCGGTGATAGAGTTTGTGCGGATCCCATTGAAGCAGAACGCCGCCAAAATCGAAGATGATGGCTTTGATTGAATTCATGCGTTGATTGTAGCAGAAATATGTATTTGGTAATTATGTTTTGTATCCCTGGATTTGGAGCCACTTCCGATAACCTATTCTCCTCGTGTAATAACCGGTTTTGCTTCACTCAGGATAAACTCCGCGAGAGCAGCATCGCGGGTGCTTTAATACCAGAAAATAGAGGCCTTTTGCGTGAGTTACGTGGCTATATATGGGGGATGTTTCACTGGGTTTTGGAAGGTGTGGATAGGGAGATCCTTCGCTCTACCTTCGCTCTTCCTTCGCTCATCCTTCGATCACGCCTTCCGCAGAAGGTACCCCACCTGTGGCGTTGCGGCATTTGCGAGTTTAAGGAGTTGTAAATGAGCTTTCGGCTCACCAATGGCAAATGAAAATTTACATCTATTCCTACAGAATGCTGCGTAAATATACGCGGGGTGGATTTTATTCGTAAAACCACCGATTTTTTTATTGTGTATGCCGACACTCATTTCAAGCTCGAGGAGGCCTATATGGATGAAAAGTATTGCCCGGCGGCGGAAGTTAATTGGAAGGAACACCAAGTAATGAGGCATATGCTTTTCGGTTTAAATAGGGCAATCGATAAAAAGGGGGCTTCCGTGACTGATGTAATAATTCTAAAACTTGATATGGAGAAATGGCTGATTCATCATATACTGACTGTTGATATTCAATTACGTGATTGTCATTAGCTATCATTCATGTAACTTCCTGGCCTTCAAACCTTGTGGCTTTACTGTACCACAAGCAAATATTGTCACTTCAGACTGTTTCTTCGTTAACTTTATAATCTCCAAAGCTTTCTCAATCGATTCCGTAGTTGGGATTCCCCAATCGACAAGCATGGCGGCGGGTTCGCGCGTAAATTCATAAGGCGCGGTTACTTTGATTCAGCTTTTATCCTACCCGCTACTTTCTTGACTATCGTACTGATTGCCGCACCGGGACCAGCCAGAGCCGATAATGCGACATCGGCAATATCGGGCGCGGACTTTTTCAAGTTGCGAAGGCGGCGAGCAAGAAAAGATTCGTCAGCTTGTTCGCCTTTTGAGATTTCACTTTCGATATCATTGACATCGGCAACGAGATCAGCCTTCTCCGTTTCTTCTCGTTTTGATTTTTCGATGGCGCGATAGATTGGTTTGAATATGTTCTTGGTAATCGTTATGTTATTTTCATTGCCAATAACGATATTGCTTCCTTTAACATCGCCCGCCACATAAACGTTAGTGATATTCGATGCCGTTTCTTTGCGCTTGGCTTCGCTTTCGACCGCGCTTAATAGTTTTCGCACATTCACTTTGACAAGACGATTACCATCTTTTACTGGCAATTGATCGATCCCTTCGCGTTCGAGTTGAAGCAGATAATCATAATCCAATGGTTCGGCGTTCGGCGCTTCGGGAATTGGGATGCGCTTTTGCGGATTCAAGCCTTTGATGGAGGTGTGAATTTCATCGAGTTGATAACGAATTGCTGAGAGCGCATCGCGACGCGTATGTTCTAAACCATCAATGTAAATTGAAATCTTTTTGTCTTCAATAACGGCGATGACAATTGCTTTGTTATCGCCGATTTTCAGAACGACGCCAGTTCGCCATGCCACATTGTTTTCAATGTGCTGGTTCATGCGGACGATGAAGCGCGTAATCACGCTGGACGGCAAAACAGGATATTGATATTCAAACGCCGGAACGCTTTTGAGTTCAATGCCTTCGGGTTGATCCTTTGGTAATAAATCAGGAATCAAAAATATTTTATCGGGTTCGATGTCGTAGCATAGCTCGAACTTCTTCATCATGTCCACGATGAAGAGTCGTTTGTCGCTTGGATAATCCGGCGACTTGAGAATGTCGTTGAGCATCGCAAGAGTCAACATGCCTTTATTCTTCTCGAACAATGGTTTCCAGTTGAGAATTTTATAGACGCCGTTGGTGACCCACTGCGGGTTGAGAATGCCAAGCGCTTCGAGACGCGGGTCATCTTGAAAATGCAGAACCACTCCAAGGTCATGCAGGAAGCCGATGAGCGTGTGCTGGCTGGTTTCATCTTTGACATCGTTCATATCGCATAAGTTGAGATATTCGTCCTGCGTGATGAAGTTTTTATCTTTGCCAAGCTGTTCCAGTTTCGATTTGACCGTGAACCAGGTCTCAGGCAAAAGGTCGCGGACGTGGGGCAGGGCATCCACTTGTTTGGCGATCTCGGCTTTGAGCGCTTCGATACCCGCGCCCGTTGCCGCGGAAGTTTCAAGGATGCCAACGATGTTTGGATATTTTTTCTGCAAGCCGGTGCGGTCAATATCGAGCGGATGCTGGTCGGTCTTGTTGCCAACGATCAGCACCGGCGATTCGCCGCCGAAGGATTGGATGATCTTGAGCCAGTACTCGACGCGGTTCTCTTCTTGAGTTAGACGAGAATCAAGAACTAATAAATAAAGACTGCGCTTGGTGAGGAAGAATTGGTGCGTGGCGTGCATGATCTCCTGCCCGCCGAAATCCCAGATATTTACTTTGATTTGAGAGTATTGACTTTTGCTTTCTGATTTACTCACCGCCCACTGGTTAATAGCTATTCCCACCGTCTTAGTTTGATTTGAATCAAATAT
>PLNY01000235.1 GCA_003141915.1 Anaerolineae bacterium
AGCCACACACAAAGGAGTCAGACATGGCTAGAATTTTTGATGTTATCGAATATCCAAACGAAATGGCCGACGAACTCGTCCACCGCTTTCCGGATGACAGTTCCATCGGTGATTATAGAATCGGTTCACAGTTGATCGTGCGCGAAGCCCAAGCGGCGGTCTTCTTCCGCGACGGAAATGCGCTCGATGTATTCCACGCTGGACGCCACACGATCACAACCGCCAACGTCCCCGTGCTGATCAATTTCATCGGCAAAGCGTTCAACGACCGCACGCCCTTCCCTGCTGAAGTTTATTTTGTCTCGATGAAGGAATGGGCCAACAAGAAGTGGGGCACGCCGCAACCGATCATCGTTCGCAATCCCGGCGTGGGTTTGGGTGTGGCTCTCTTGCAAGGCTTTGGAACCTACTCCTTCCAAATCAGCGACCCGCAAATGTTCGTGACCAAGATTGTCGGCACACAGGGAACATTCCACACATCCGATATCGAAGATCGTTTGCGCACCATGCTCCTGTCAAAGCTTCAAGACATCCTTGGCGAAACCGGCGCAAAGCATTCGGTCTTGGAAATGATCGGATTGACCGAAGAAATCGGTGCGGGTGTGCGTGCCAAGGCGCAGGATGATTTCGCCGCGATGGGCATTACACTGAAAACATTCTATATCGGCAACTTGAAGCCATCCGACAAATCAGCTCAGGAACTGCGCGACATGGGCATGCTCGACATGGCAACCTATACTCAACTTCAAGCGGCTGATGCAATGCGTGATGCGGCGAACAACCAAAGTGGCGGTGCGGGTCTGACGGCTGGCATCGGCGCCGGAATGGGCATCGGCAATTTGATGGGATCGGCGCTTCAAGGCGGAATGCAAAATAACGCTCAAGGTGGCGCGGCGGCTCAAGCTCCAAGACCGTCCGGCGGCGGAAGCATGCCCGATGTCATGACTCCATCTGAAGCGGCTGGCTTCTTGAAAGTCTCCGAAGAAGATGTGATGGCTGCTATTACCGACGGCTCGCTCAAAGCCAAGAAACTTGGTAACGCGTATCGCATCAGCAAAGAAGCAGTAGAAGATTTCTTGAAGAGCTAGGATCACAAAAAGTAAAACGCAAAGGAGTCTGGTTGAACCAGACTCCTTTTGATTCTGAAAGATAGAACAAGGATTACGCAGATTTCGAAGATTCTCACAGATTGATCTTAAAAATCCGCGTGTTCCGTGAAATCCGCGTCCAAAGTTTTTATCTTTAAATTTATTCCATATCACTTAGCACATCTATCACCGAGTTCACCACATCGCTCGCCAACACCGACGCGGTTGTACCCAAATCTTCCGCGGCATAGAGACCGGCTTGGGCGTGAATCCACGCGCCTGCAACCGCGGCATCAAACGCCTCCAAGCCTTGGGCACGCAGCCCCACGATCAGCCCAGCCAGAACGTCACCCGTTCCGGCATGAGCGAGAGCCGGTGAAGCAACCGGAATAACCGTCATGCGTCCATCCGGCGATGCAATCAGCGTGAATGCGCCCTTCAACACCACCACGTGATTCCATTCTTTCGCGAATCGACTTGCGACTCCAAAACGATCCTGCTGAATTTCTTCGGTGGATAAGCCGGTCAACACCGACATCTCACCCGGATGAGGAGTCAAGACTGCGGGCGCGGGCAACAACTTGTACCAATCTTTAATGGACGCCAATAATTTCAAACCATCTGCATCAAAAACCAGCGGCGGCAATTTAAGCGATGGCGAATCTTTGGTCTCACCCTCCGCATGGACAAAACCGATTCGTCCGCCCGCCTTCTTCGGCATGGATGCACCGGTTAGCAAATTTTCAATAAACTCTTTGGTGGTGTTCTCCATCCCAAAGCCGGGACCAATCAACATCGCAGTGGCGCGTTCCAAATTCTTTACCAATACTTCCGCCGCGTTGGCAGAAATAACACCCACTTCATGCGGCAACAAAATCCATGTCGCTTCAGGGAACTGACCTGATAGCGCGGCATGAAGCGGAGACGGAACAGCTAACGTAACCAGTCCAGCGCCTACGCGGCACGCGGCTTGACCGGATAACAAAGCGGCTCCCGTATAATTGACCGATCCCGCGACGATCAGCGCGGTCCCGAAGGTTCCCTTGTGTGAATCGAGCGGACGCTCCGGCAACAACGCCGCGACCATTTCTTCTTCCGCAACTTCGGTCCGCAAAGATGCCCAATATTCCAAATCATCCGGCAAACCGATATCCACCACTTGCAAGTCGCCGACCAATTCATACGCCGGAAGTTTAAGCAAGCCTTGTTTCACTGCCGCCATCGTGACGGTCAAATCGGCGGGAATACATTCGTCCGCGGCTTCGCCGGTATCGCAATCCATGCCTGATGGACAATCCACAGCAACAACGAATGGTGGTTCGTCGGCTTCTTCAAGGATGTTCAAGGCGTGAGCTAGAACATCAGCAACCTCTTCTTTCAATGGCAATTTGATCCCAGTGCCGAACACACCGTCCAATAATATTGAAGCAGTCTGAAGAAACCCTGTGAGACTTGCAAAATCTGCATCGTCATCCAGTGATGTGATCTCGCCGCCAGCATCTTTGAGTCGTTTGACGAGCGCATCATTTTTGCGTTTGACCAAATAGGCGCGCGTGCGCCAGCCATCCGCGGCGAGATGCGATAACGCGACCAGCGTATCGCCGCCATTATTGCCCGCGCCGACCAGACCGAAGATTTCTCGGTCCTCTTCTACAATCGGCAAATCCTGAATCACTTCCGCCAAACCCTGACCGGCATTCTCCATCATTTGATCGTAGGTCAAGCCATGGGCATCGGCTTCTTTTTCAATCGCCTTCATTTGAGATACAGTAACGAGTTTCATTTATTGCCTCAATTTAAAAAGTGAATGTATAATCTGTACAAAGGTAATTATACAGAGTTTTCGCTGCATAGCCAGACCGAAGAGGATATTGTGCAGAATCGTTCTGTATAAGTCGTAGTTAGCCTGCAACTTGAGATAAATCTACAAAGGATAATCATGAAACGAATCTTCCATTTTTTACTTTTATCCGTATTTATGACTTCTTGCGCAAATGTAATAAAACCGAACGTAACTGCCACCCCACAGGCAACAATAACATTTACTTCTACCCCCACTCTCACACCGACCACTATGCCTACTCCCACCGAAGACCCTATGGCCCACGCGCCTGAAGGGACAACGAGTGTTAGTGCAGATGGAAAAACATATTACATGGATACTACGGAAAAGGATGTATCCTATCACTACACAT
>PLNY01000220.1 GCA_003141915.1 Anaerolineae bacterium
TGCCAAGGCTGGCCAGACCTATTCAATTTTTGGCTACAAAGGAAAACAAGTGCGGGACCAGATTCACAGTGTCGATGTCATTTCAGCCTTCGTCGAATTCGCCAAAAATCCACGGCCGGGTGAAGTATACAATCTTGGCGGTGGGCGCGAAAATGCCGCGTCGCTGCTTGAATGCATAACCAAAATCGAAGCGTTACTCGGTTGTAAAATCAAAACCACCTACGTAGATCAATCACGCAAAGGCGATCACATCTGCTACATCAGCGATTTACGAAAGCTGAAGAATCACTACCCGAACTGGCGAATCACACAGTCGCTTGACCGGATTTTGGAACGAATGGCCAAAAGCCAACCCTAGAGTGATCATTAATTGCTTGGAACCCATGCGTCTTAGCCTTATTTCGCTCACAACGCCGCCAAACGTTCACGATGGAATTGCCCGGCTTTCGCATTCCAAATCCCACGAAAGCGATTGATGGCCTCGTAAAACGACTGAAACTTCTCTTTTAATTCGAGTACTGCCTTTTCAATTTCATCCGGCGTCGGGTTGATTACACGACCGACACCGTATTCTTCGATGTATTGGGTAAAATGCGCGGTGTTGGTTGTGATCNNTAACTGTAGCTTTGCGGACTTGTATCATAATACACGGCATAACCACAAAAGCAGCGGGACAAGATGTCGTTGATTTTTGCCGGGTCGTTGAGCATCCCATGAAAGACAGTGTGGGGTGGCGCCAAATGTTTGATGGATTGTAAATAGGCTGAATCGCCAATGATGTTCAAGCGAAACTGATGTCGCTTGCAGATATCAAACAGGACGTCGAGCGCGTGATCGGAGGAAGGGTAGCCGATGTAACCGATTTCTTCGCGTTGGCCGGGAAGCATGTGATTGTCGTCTATGCAAATAGGAACGACAAAGTTGCGCGGATTGGCGGCAGCAGTCGGAATCCGCGGTGAAACCGTCCAGACTTCATCCGCATGTTTGACGACAAAACGAGTTATTGCAGCGGTCAAGCGACGATGAAGCCGCACCATAAAAGAACCACGTTGGGGCAGAAAATCCGAGAGAAACACAACCACTTTTTGCGCCTTGCCGAACAATCGTAAAAGTAATGCCGCCATGCCCATGCTGTAATTGGCAGCGACCAGCACATCAATTTTCTGGCTATGGATGAATTCGCGACAACGCGCGATAGAACGGAACATTGTCAGTAAAGAAAAGGTTATTTCGTCGAGTTTGCGGCTGTCAACAACGCTGGTTTCAGGACCGTTGAAAACACATTGCCGGTTCTCCCAAATTTCCACATGCTGAATCATCCCTTGCTGAATGAGAACCACACGTCCGAAAGTCGAGACCAACCACGCCCAACCCCGTTCGTTGTTCCCCATCCCCTGCAGCATGACAATCTGTTTTACTTGCTTCATGTTTTTTCGACGCACGCCGAGGGATTGTTAAAAGAAAACGGCTGGATTAAAAATCCGCCGAGACATCGAGCCAATCTTTCCGCTCTTGAGCGTGGCGCGCAACTTCGTCCAAAATATCAGTGAGATTTGTTTGAGGTTGCCAGTTCCAAAATGATTTTGCGCGGGACGAATCCATCACCATCCACGGAATGTCAAATGGCCTTGATGCAGGATTTCCCTCAATTGNNAAGCCGATGTATTTGAGCGGACGCCGCTGTAAATAAGAATTGATCCAAAAACTGATGATGCCTTGGTCGGCGCGCCCGAATTGTCCCGCACCTGCCAGTAATCCGCAGCGATTGATCCAAACTGGAAAATCAAATGTGTGTGCGTATTCAAGTGCGATAAGTTCCGAAGCGAGTTTGCTGGCGCCATAAAGCGAAAGCGGCGGCACGGTGGAAAATTCTTCTGTCACGCCTTGGGCGGACACCCCCCCGGGTAACGGCTTGCTGGAATCAAGTATAAACGCGCCGTCCTTTTCCAACATTGGCAATCCCACCAATGTCGGAATGGAATAAACGCGGCTCGTGCTCAAAAGGGTGAAACCAGCTTTGTGGCGTTTGCATAGTTCCAGCACGTTGACCGTCGAAGCGAGATTGTTCTCCAGAATCTGGCGGCTGCTGGTCTTGTCGTCCACGCCGGCGAGCACGCTGGGGTTGGCAGCGGCATCAATCACCCAGTCAAACGCGGGCAGGCCGTCCAGATCCGACCCGAGGCGCAAATCTCCGTGAAACAATTTTATTTCGCGACGTTTCAATTCGTGGCGGTTTGACTCGCTGCCAGGACGTGAAAAATTGTCCACGCCGAAGATTGTCAGCGCTTCGGCACGACGCTCATCCTGCAACGCACGGGCGATGGTCGAACCGGCGAAACCGCAAATGCCAGTGATGAGAAGTTTCATATAATTGAATAAAAATGCGCGCTTGACGGACTTCTTTGCTGATATCCGGCTGGGTTTGCAAATAGATTCATCGGATTAGATATGTCGCGGACGCAAACTAAAACGCAAGACTTTGTTTCACAAACCAAATCACCGCAAGTTAGAAACGGTTGAATGCCGGACCTGTTTCCTGACGCCATTAACATTCAACATAGTTCACCCATGGCTGCCTCTGCGGAGTAAACCGAGTCACGGTTCTTGACGGAAACCACGATGGTCGTGTTGGACCAGGAGGGGAAAAAGGTGGCCAGCCATGAGCCACACTCGCCGATCTTGGGCAGGAAAAACGAACTTCCAATGGATTTCTGCAATGCAAATCCATGGTTCTGCAACGCCATCTTGATTGTGCGCAATGTGAAATCTCGATAATGCGGGGCGCGGTAGCGCGCAGCATACATCGGCGGCAAATCCAACAATAGCATCATGCCCACAGACAACACTGTGCGGATATTCGGGAACGTCAGGATTAGAATTCCGCCCGGCTTCAGAACACGATTCAATTCCGATAACATCCAATCAGTGTCAACATGGTGCTCTATGGTTTCACCGGAAAAGACCACATCGAAAGTCTTGTCTGGATAGGGCAATGGTTTGGTTTCCAAGTCATGCACCACAACTTGGATGCCAAATTTACGCGCCTTTGCAGCCAGTCCCTCCGAAATATCAACCCCGTGCAGTTCGTGCGTTTTGGCCAAAGGCGCCAAAATGGAACCGTCCGCACAGCCCACATCCAGAACCTTTTTCTTGTCCTTGAAAGCGGCAAACAACTTGCGAACTTTTTCTATGCGAGGTCCGGCGGCACAGTAAATGTCCACATGTTTTTCGGCTACAATGCGTTGTAATTCTGACGGCAACATATATGGCTGGAAGTCTTTTCATGAAATCAGAAGAGTCAAGCCGACAATCCGTAATGTTTGTCGTATACTACTTGCCTTGACACTGAAACAATAGGTTTCTAGTTTGCCACGTCTCCATCAGGCAAGTGCTTACTTGCCAGAACTGGTAA
>PLNY01000214.1 GCA_003141915.1 Anaerolineae bacterium
AGAAAAATATCAAGTGATTGGTCAGTCAGTAATACGTCCCGACGCGGAAGATAAGGTCACAGGCAAAGCAAAGTTCTCTGACGATCTCAAATTCGATGGAATGCTATATGCGGCAGTAAAACGCGCTGGAATACCACATGGCTTCTTGCGAAGATTGGATATCAGCAAAGCGAAAGCATTGCCCGGCGTTGAAGCAGTTTTGACAGCCGAAGATATTCCCGGCGAACATAATCATGGATTGGTCATCTATGATTGGCCCGCGATGGTCGGCATCAATGAACGCGTGCGTTATGTCGGCGATTCGGTTGCCATCGTCGCCGCGCAAACTCAAGAGATTGCTGAACACGCTGTCAGTTTGATCGAAGCGGAATATGATGAACAGCCAGTTATCACCAACGCTGTCCAAGCGCGTCAAGCCGATGTTCCCAATCTGCATCAATCCGGCAACTTGCTCAAACACATCAAAGTCCGCAAAGGAAATATGGAACAAGGCTTTGCGGATGCCAATGTCATCATGGAGCATACATTCCATACCGCCATTACTGACCACGCATTTTTGGAACCGGAATGCAGTATTGCCGTGCCGCTGAAAAATGGCCGCATGGAAATTTATGTTGGCTCGCAAATTCCTTATCAAGACCGCGAACAAGTTGCACGCATTCTCAGCTGGAAAGAAGACCGCGTGCGCGTCGTTGGGCAATTGATGGGCGGTGGATTCGGCGGCAAGGAAGATATCGCCGGTCAAGTTCACGCCGCGTTGTTGGCGAACGTCACGCACCGTCCTGTGAAGTTGCTCTTTGATCGCCATGAAAGTTTATTGGTTCATCCAAAGCGACACGCCACACAGATTCGCGTCAAGATCGGTGCGAAGAAAGATGGTCATCTCACTGCGGTTAAAACCGAACTCTATGGAGACACCGGCGCGTACGCGTCGCTCGGCGAAAAAGTGATGACGCGCGCCACCACGCATTCTGCCGGACCTTATGAAGTGCCGCACGTGCGCGCCGATTGTTATGCCATGTATACCAACAATCCGCCTGCCGGCGCGTTCCGCGGCTTCGGCGTGACGCAATCCGCATTCGCGGTCGAAAGCATGATGGACATGCTCGCGGAAAAACTCAACATGGATCGCGTCGAACTGCGCCGCATGAATGCGTTGCATGTTGGAAGTATTACCAACACCGGACAAGTTTTGCGCGACAGCGTTGGCTTGACTGAGTGCATCAATAAAGTCCAAGCCGAGATGATTCGTTTATCGGGAACGAATGAACCGTTCAAGCCTCGACCCGTAGCGGACGCGCTTCATTTGATTCGTTCCTGGGGTTTCGCGGTTGCCTATAAAAACACCGGTCTCGGCGGAGGCTCGCCCGATAAATCAGGTGTGGAAGTTGAATTGTACAAAGACGGTTGCGTCGAAGTCCGTACGTCCGCCGCAGAACTCGGACAAGGATTGGTCACCGTGCTTCACATGATCGTCGCTGAAGAATTATCCATGCAACCGGAGAAAGTTCGCGTCCTGGTCATGGACACCGATCTGACTCCCGATGGCGGACCGACGACCGCCTCGCGTCAAACGTATGTTACGGGCAACGCCGCGCGCATGGCGGCGAAAACCTTACGCGCCGCGCTGACTTCGGTATTGGCAGAAAAATATGATCAGCCGCCGGAACGAATCCATTACATCGAAGGCTTGGCGCAAGTGGATGGACATTCTATTCCGTTGAGCGATGTTTACGTTGAAATGAAATCCAATGGACAGGAACCGCGCGCGCTTTATGAATATTGGGCGCCGGAAACCAAGCCGCTCGGCGAAGGCGGAGATATGCATGTGGCTTTCTCATTTGCCGCGCAAGCCGCGGAGGTGGAAGTCAATACCAATACCGGCGAAGTGCGCGTGCTGAATGTGATTGCCGCCAACGATGTCGGACGAATCATCAACCCGCTTGGGCTGGAGGGACAAGTGGAAGGCGGCGTGGTGATGGGACTCGGCAATGCGCTGACTGAACACTTCATCGTCGAAGAAGGACGCGTGGTGACGGATCGCCTAGCGCGTTATCGAATTCCAGGAATCGCCATCACGCCGAACATCATTCCGATCATGGTCGAACATCCCACCAACGATGGACCTTACGGCGCGAAAGGTGTGGGCGAAATCGTCAGCATCCCGACTACGCCCGCCATCACGAATGCCATCTATAACGCGGTCGGTGTGCGCGTGGACAGCTTGCCCGTAGATCAGGAACAAATTTTGTGGGGACTGCAACAAACAAGCAAAAGGTAATGAGCTTAAAGCAGAAAATCAATAAGACCATCTGAATCTCCGATGTCTGTGGACATCGGAGATTGTTATCCATCAATACTGATTCTGCTATGATACAATTACTCTCCGCAAACAGGAGTACCGATGCTAAACAGGCTGCAAAATAGCATACAGCTCACTTGGGATCAAATTTATGATGTATTTGTACCCAAGAGACCGAAGCTGGACGCCGCCCAACAGACCAGATTATCCTGGGCCAATCGGGTTGAATCCTACGCCGATGTCCCTGAGGTTTTCAAAGATTTCTTCGAACCCTTCCAAGAGGCTGACCTCGATTTTCCGTACACGGTTCGCACGCCTTCTTTCGAAGGATTCCTACATCCCACAACCGAGAAGCTCATTTGTGATTTGGTGCATAGCATCTATGTCCTGGAAAGAAAAGGCGGCGGCTATGATGTGCAGCGCTATCCCTTGGAGAAAATCAGCTACGTCCGATTTCGAGCTGTCTTACTGGACGCTGATTTCAAAATCTGTGGAATGACGACAGATGGGAAGCCCGGATCTTCGACCTTAAGATTCAATGCAGTCACTGATTATCTCTTTGAGCCTCTACTGGCTAGGATGCGGCAGGCTGGAGGAGAGAGTCTGGATGCGTCAAGTTCGGAACTGGAGAAGTTCGACAATTGGTCCCAGTTGAACTACAAGTTTATGATGTTAGCGAGGCACAGCTTGCTGGGAGGCGAAACGGTCCTTCAAGCCTTTCTTCAGCCAGGAATTCGTCTGCCTGTATTTACACTGCTGGGCATTACGTTCTACCGAACAGCATCCTTAACCCATGCGGGCATTCTGACCGACCGGGAGATCATTATGATCCGGGAAGATTATTGGTACGGCGGCATCCAAGAATACCTCCCGTTGCGCAATGTTGTTGCTTTATCACTCAGCGAGAGGGAGAATGGCTTGCTGTCATTATGTATCCAACTGTCTGGCGATATTCAACTTGAGTATTTACTTGAATCCACTGCGAAGCAGGAAATCCATAAATTTCTGGAGTTGTCTCGGGGATTGACCGCCGAATAAGTTATAGACGACTCTGAATCGAATTCAGAGACATTGTCAGAGTGTGCACCCTGCAATGGCAATAACCAATCCACCTTCCCCGGCAACGCCGAGCGTGATAATCTCAACCAAGTAAACAACAGAAAGATAAGGTAGTCATGGTAAAACTCACTGAAGAACTGCTGGCGTTGCTGCGCCAGCCAAGCACCTGCTATATCGCCACTTTGATGAAGGACGGTTCGCCCCAAGTTACGCAGACTTGGGTGGACACCGACGGCGAGCACGTCATCATCAACAGCGTGCAGGGCTACGTGAAGCTCAAGAATATCGAGCGCGACCCGCGCGTGGCGGTGGTCATCTCCGCGCCGGATAATCCCACGCGCTACTTCCAGATACGCGGACGAGTCATCAAGATGACCACGGAAGGCGGGGCTGAGCACATCGAGAAGATTTCCCAGAAATACACCGGCAAGCCGTATTCGTGGTACGGAGGGCGCGAGCAAGTGCGCGTGATCATCACCATCGAGCCGGAGAAGATCACCAGCATGGGCGGCGGTTGGGGACGAAGACCAGCATGACCATCTTAGCTGGACTTTATCCATTTGATATTTGGAAAAAGGCACGAGTAGAGCGAGAATAGCGGTAAGTCGAGTGGATCGGCGGTGGTTTTCGAACTTCACGACGAACAGGTGATGTTTGAAAATAGAGATAGGAGTAAAGGTTTTGCTTCACAGTGCTTAAGGCATCTGAAAAGGTCGGCAACTTCTTGACATACCAAGCAGTTTGTTGGATGGGCAACTGATCTTTGCGGGCATGGACATTGGCCAGCAGGGGGACGATCGAAAACAAACTCAGCAAGGCTGGAGTAATCCGCAGGATGGACAAGTCCGCCCATTATCGTTGGGTTTCGACACCGAGGTGAGTTCGGACTTCATGAAACTTGACTTCCACCTGCCAGCGCCTTGGAAACCATTGAGCGATTTGCTCAGCGGAAAGGTTGAGATCAGTACAGAGCAATGCTTGTGTTTTGAAGATGTGTTTGGGATCGCGTACGATGACCCAGCGAATGGGTACGGTGGGCTTCCCACTGTGAGACCAGACGGCCGTTCCAGAAGTGATTTCAATTTTGCGTTTCTTCTCGCCATACCACTCTTGTACGGTCAAACGCTTCCAACGGGTGCGTTTGTCTTCGGCAACCTTTTCCAGAGTCGGCAAGCGTTGGCCCTTCTTGCGCGGGCGGCCCTTTTGACCGGATGTATTTTTAGCGGGCTCGTACAGGGCGGCATCCATCCGGAAACGAACTATCATCGCCACTGGGTTTTTGAGTTGACACAGCTGAAAAAGGAGCTCAATGACAGCAAAACCGCTATCCGCCACCACGACCAACTGCCGCTTAGGCAGCCAACGACGAACTTGCAAGACCAGTTGATAGGCCCACTCGGTGAGTTTCTTATGGTTTCGCTGCTTCCCTTGGTAATATCTTTCCGAAGGCGCCAGTACAGTGAGAAAGGGCAGAGCCCAGATACGACCCGCCCACGGAATAGGTGCCAACAACATCAAGCTCAGCCAACGCAGTCCGCTAGCAGAACCCGATCGTAGTTTTCAAAATGCTTCTCCAAACTCAGTCCCGTTACACACAAGGCCGCGGTCACGGTTCGTTCGGCAGGAGAAAGAATTGCCCCGATCAACAGGATCTTCGCATGCTTCCAAATTCGCTGAGAGAAGAGCCTCTCAAAGGTTCCCAAGATCGTGATATATTCCGTTCGCAGGGTAGGCATAAGCAACCTCGTGCCAGAGTTTTTGCTTTAGCTTATCCTGCTTTTTGTATTTGTTCAAATGGATAAAGTCCAGCTAAGATGAAGCGCAGGCGGGGAAGAGGGTGGTTCTTTTCAGGGATGCGGCCCATTTCGCATTATCTGCTTTTCTTGGCTGTCTGTGGTCCGTGACTCGTATTTTTATTCCAGCGCCTTCGGGTCGGCAACGCTTCAACGTCTTGGGTGCGCTCAATGCCGTGACGCATGAAATGCTTACCGTCACGAATGACACCTACATTACGGCGCAGAGCGTGTGTGTGCTACTGGAGAGGATCGCAGCTTTTTACATCGGCAGCCCGATTACCATCTTCTTGGATAATGCTCGCTATCAAAGATGTGCTCTCGTCATGGAAAAAGCCAAAAGCCTGAACATCGAATTGTGCTTCCTGCCCTCCTATTCGCCCAACCTCAACTTGATTGAGCGCGTCTGGAAGTTTGTGAAGAAGAAATGCCTCTATGCCCACTACTACGAAAAATTCCCAGCCTTCAAAGCTGCTATTTCAAAATGCTTGGACGAAAATATGACAACTCACAAATCCGATCTTGATTCTTTGCTAACCTTGCGCTTTCGACTGAAAGTCGCAGTCACTTCGCAGCTCTTTGAAAAAACGCAATTTGTGACCGTATGAAGTATAGTACCTTGACATGATGTATATGATTGATGGTATGCTGGGTAAATGAAAAAGCAGACAATCAAACTGAATGAGGAAGAAATTGAACGTTTGAAAGCGATCGTTCGGAAAGGCCAAAACCAAGCACGAGTGATGACCCGAGCGCGGATTTTGCTGCTGTGCCATCAAGAAAAGGCGGATCAGGAAATCGCAGATACATTGAGCGTGGGCAGAGCGACTGTGGAACGGATCCGCCGACGGTGTGCCAGAGGAGGATTGGAGAGTGCTCTGAAAGAGAAGCCACGGCCGGGTCAAAAGAGAATCCTGAGTGGCAGGCAAGAGGCGCAGATCATTGCGCTAGCCACGAGCGCGCCGCCGCCTGGACATACGCGCTGGTCCATTCGTCTGTTACTGGTAGCGGCAGTCGAGCACGGCATAACGAAACGGATCAACTTTGAGACCGTGCGGTTACTGCTGAAAAAAACGAACTCAAACCTTGGCGCATCAAGGAATGGTGCATCCCCAAAGTGACCGATCAGTTTCTAGCCTGCATGTTTGAGGTTCTCGATCTGTACGAAAAGCCTTATGATCCTCGACATCCGAAGGTTTGTTTTGATGAAAAGAGTAAAGAATTGCACGCACACAAGCGTGCCCCTGTTCCCACGGCACCCGGCAGAATAGCCCGCCAGGACTACGAATATAAACGCTGTGGAACACGCAACCTGTTTGTTTTTTTAGAACCTCAAGCGGGTAGGCGACACGTTTTGGTCACCCGCCGCCGTACCAAGCTCGACTTTGCCTATGCCATGCGTTATTTAGTGGACCGCCTGTATCCGGAGACCGAATACATCGAGGTCGTCTTGGACAATTTGAACACGCATACGGCTGAGACGCTGATTGAAATCTTTGGCAATGCAGAAGCCAATCGCATTCTCAGCCACCTGCGGTTTCATTACACGCCTACCCATGCCTCGTGGTTGAATATGGCTGAAATTGAAATCGGTGTCCTGGGTGGGCAGTGTCTCAATCGCCGGATTGCTTCTGAATTCGACCTGTATCGAGAAGTCATCGAACAGAAGGCAAAAATTGTATGGTCCTTTACTCGCGAAAAGGCTCAAGAAAAGTTCGTCAAAAATAAATCAAAACAATGATATCAAGGTACTAGTTACGGCAAAATCATTTGAGACGGGCTAATCGGCAAAACGTGTTGTACACGCACAACAGGCCATAACCCCCAAATCAATAAAGCAATCGAGACTGCGAGAAAAAGTATGCTCAAAGTCAATCTCAATCTCTTCATGTCCATATTATATACTAAAAACAAACACTCCTTGTGGTATTATTGGCTCCCACATTGAGCAGCTACTGATTTTTGAAAAAAGTAA
>PLNY01000196.1 GCA_003141915.1 Anaerolineae bacterium
CAGCCCCGGCTCCCGCAGTATTTTGTTCGCGGCGCGCGATCCGGACGAACTGCCATTTAGCGAGGCCGATTTGGAGATGTTCCAGGTTCTTGCGCGTCAGAGCGCAGCCGCAGTGGAGAATGCGCGCTTGTATGATGAACAGCGTGCTTATATTCGCAAGATCGAAGAATCTCAGGCTGCATTATTACAGGCAGAAAAGATGGCTGCCGCTGGACGCTTGAGCGCGTCGATTGCGCATGAAGTCAATAACCCGTTGCAGTCTGTGCAGAACTGTCTTCACCTGGCTGGCCGGGAGGATTTGCCGGAGAAGAAAAGAAAGGAATATTTCGATTTAGCCCGGACGGAGTTGGAACGCTTATCTCTCACGGTGCGCCGTATGCTTGATTTTTATCGCCCCGGTGCGGCCAATCCTGAACTTGTAGATCTCTCAGAGTTGTTGAATTATGTTTTGGCCTTGATGCAAAAACAACTTTCAGAGCGCGGCGTTCACGTGAAGGTTAATTTAGCTTCCTCGATGCCGCCAGTGATGGCAGTCAACAGTCAAATCCAACAAGTATTCATCAATCTTATATTGAATTCGTTTGATGCAATGCTGAACGGCGGGCATTTGACGATCACGGGAAGACTGGTGGATGGAGGCGTCGAGATTCTATTTCAAGATAACGGCCCGGGCGTACCTGTTGATCAACAGAGAAATATTTTCGAGCCGTTCTTTAGCACCAAGGAAGGCGGCACTGGACTTGGCTTGACAGTCAGTTATAATATTGTCACTGCTCATGGCGGCACGTTGGAATTGCTGACTAACCATGGGCGCGGTGCCTGCTTTAGACTCTTTCTCCCGACAGGAGGTAAACAATGAAATCCAATATTCTGGTGGTGGATGATGAGAATGTTGCGCGCCAATCTCTGACCGATATTCTGAAACTGGAAGGCTACAACGTAGCCTCTGCGTCAAACGGACAGGCAGCGGTCGAGTACGTTCGCGCTCATCCAGTGGATCTGATGATTGTTGATTTGCGTATGCCGGGCATGGATGGCTTGGAAGTGGTGCAGGTGGTTAATCAAATGGCTCCTGACACCGAGGTCGTTTTGTTGACTGCATTTGCTTCGACCGACTCGGCAGTTCAAGCCTTGCGTTTGCGAATCCATGATTATCTGATCAAACCCGCCGCGCCGGCGCAAGTCATTGCCAGCGTGAAAAAAGGATTGGCGCGCCGCGCCGCAAAACTACAGGTCAAGAGCGGTGCTGCGGAATCGGCTGAAATTGATGAAACGGCAATCGAGCATAAATTGAAGGACGGAACTATCGTGGATCTTTCGCGGCGTCAAATCCGCTCGGGAAAGAAAGTGGAACATCTTACCCCTGCCGAGGGCAGGCTGTTGCATATCCTGATGGAGAACCCGGAAAAAGTTTTTTCTCACCGCGAGCTGGTGTTGTTGGTTCAGGGATATGATACATCGCAACGCGAGGCTCCCGAAATTTTGCGGCCATTGGTAAGCCGCTTGCGGCATAAATTGGAAAAATTCCCGGCGTTATCGGAACGCGTTGCGAGTGTGCGAGGCACGGGTTATCTTTACGAAAGTGAAAAATGATGTTCCTTAAAGAAAGAGTCTGCATCAGCGCAGACTCTTTCTTTAACTGATCGTGTCGCACCGCATGGGTGAAATGATCCACAAAAGCAGGCGGATCCACTCTCTGGATTGATCCTGTTGATGAAGGCGCGACGCGCTCCCTGTGTAACATCAGTTAATTACTCGCGCGGTCCCCAAGGTATATCGGCGGGAATATCGCGAGGAAGATCAGGCGGACGAATCCACGAAAACCACCCGCCTTTGCCGCTGTAATGTGCGGGATGAGACTCTTCCATTCGGACGAGAAGCAGGCTAAGTCCAAGCCCGGCCGCGCCCAGCCATTGTGTCCACGCCAGGTTTTCTTTAAGAAAGATGTAGCTGAATAAAATAGTCACAAGCAGTTCGCTTAGTCCGAGGAACGCAGTCTGCATACCGCCAATGTGCTTGACTCCAAGAAATAGCGCAAGGCGCGATAGAAGCGTCGCAATAGTCAATCCAATCAGCGGCCACCATAGTATACTGGGCGCGATCCATTTGTGATCGAAGATTCCGTAAGCAGGCAGGACGACAATAGTCATTGCGATCAGGGTGTAAAGTGTTACGGTTGGAGCAGGAACCTCATATAGCACGCGCTGATTAATAGGCAGGTGAAGTGCATAAAGAGCCGCTGCGCCTAACATCATCGCAACTCCAATTGGATCGACGGGATGGTTAGGCAGGCTTGTGAAGAGAAGCAGGGACAGCCCGGCAAGGCCCATACGAAAAATGGTCACGCGGCTGGGCGGTTGACGGTCAAGAATAAGCCAAAAAGCAACGAAGAAGGGATAGATGAGGTATAAAGTTTGTCCAACACTCGCATCCAATCGTCCGAGAGCCATGTAGTATAAAATGGAGCCGAGACCGTTGATGACTCCAGCCAATAAACAACCCGCCAGGCCAACGGGATAAATATAGAGATAAGGGCGGTAAAAAAGAAGCATGATAATAAAAATTAAACCCGCGGCCATGCTGGTACGCAAAGCGGCCACGGCGAGCGGAGAGAATCCGTAATTGATTGCCAGCTTTCCAAAGACCGGGGAAATTCCAAGAAAGGCCGCTGAACTAAGCGCAGCCGAGATCCCTTTTGTGCTTCCTTTTTGCATTCTATTCCACAAATATTTCTAAGTTATGCGCGATTCATTTGATCAGTGTTTTGACTTCTTCCAAGAATTCATCGTTGAGGAAATCGCCTTTTTGCATCAGCGACTGGATTTGTGCGCCCAGCCGATTCTTTTCTTCGGGTGTGAGTTCTTTGGCCGTTGCGACAATGACCGGGATTTCAGCGGTTTTCTGGTCGGCCCTCAGCGCGTCCATGACTGCAAATCCGTCCATTTCCGGCATCATCAAATCCAGAATGATCAAGTCGGGTAATTCGCGCCGGATCAGACTCAGCCCTTCCTTTCCACTGGCGGCTTCGAAGATCGTGAAGTCGCCCTGTGATTGAAGAATGCGCCGGATCAGGCGCCGCGCTTCGGCGGTATCATCCACAATCGCAACGCGCGGGAATCGATTCGGCGCGATCTGATTAAGCGCGGCCAATAATCCATCTTCCGGAGTTTCCTGCTTTTTGGCTGGAAATTCAATGTCGCGCGTCCAGTTATTGCCGAGGATGAATTCCTCCGCAGGCATGGTGTGCCCGGTGCAATTCACCACAATTGTGTCCGTGGGTTTGATTACGCCGGCGCGAATTAATTTAAACAAACCTGCGAAAGCTGTACCTGCGGCCGATTCCACGGAAATGCCCTCCATCTTTGCCAGCGCATGCATGGCGCGGAACGCTTCTTCGTCGGTGACGCTTTCAAAAGTGCCTTTGGTTTCCAGTATGCGTTCGCGCAAAAGCGTATATGAACGTCCCGGATCGCCGGTTGCCAGCGTCTCGATGCGCGTCTTGGGCGTGTTTACCGGAATCGCAGTTTCGAGTCCTTGCTTGAAGCTGTGCACCATGGGCGCACATCCATCTGCCTGGATCGCAGCAATGGCTGGAATTCGATCCACCAGTTCCATCTGTTTCAATTCTCGGAATCCTTTGTATACGCCCAACGGTCCCATTCCTCCGCTGATGGCTTGCACATACCAATCAGGTGTGCGCCATATGGCTCTATCTTTGCCGTTAGAGCTGGCAGGTCCTTGAATGGCGGTCAGTTGTTCGGCGATTTCAAAGGCAATCGTCTTCATCGCTTCAATGGATGTGATGGTGCGCGCGCCCAGGTCCTGATAAAGATTTCTCTGCCGCGCAAATTCTGACGCGATTTGTTTGGCTTGGTCGTACGAGCCTGTGACTTTGACAACCTGACTTCCGTACAGCGCAATCTCCCGCATCTTCATCGCGGGAACAAGGCTGGTTACAAACGCCCAAAGCTTGATACCGGCCCTCGAGGCGTACGCGGAATAAGAAATCGCTACGTTTCCGGTGGAGGCGGCCACCATTTCAGTAATGCCGGCCTCCTTCAAAGCCGCAACGGTGACCGCTGCCTGCCTGTCTTTAAAAGAGCCGGTTGGTCCCTGGCGCTCATCCTTGATGAAAAGTTTTGGCGTTCCCAACATCATGCCGAGGTTGACGGCCTGGATGAGCGGCGAGCCTCCTTCTCCCAAGGACAGAGTCGCGTTGGGATTACGAACAGGCAGAAGCTCGCGATACCGCCATAAGTCAAAGGAACGTCCCGGTAATTGCAAAGGCAGAGTCTTTGCGAGCGTATCGTAATCGTATTCCGCCTCGCGCCATTGGCTGTTACAGCGCGGACAATTGGTAGAAGTCGGGAAGTAGGGCGCGGTATGCCCGCAATCCATACATTTGATAACGAATGACATTGTTTCTTCCTATTTTTTTCCTTCAATTCGTTTGAGTGCGCGTTCGATTGTGTTCAGTAAATCGTTTTCGTTCAGTGCGCCTTTCGTAAGAAGCCGTTTCCCAAACTCTTTCAGTTGTTGCTGTTGTTCGGCAGATAGGTCGACACCACTGACTACAACGACAGGAATATCCCGCAGTTTGGGATCGTCGCGCATTTTTTCCAGAATGGTGAATCCATCCATTTCAGGCATGAAGAGATCGAGGATCACAGCGTGCGGAACGTGTGAGAGGATGATCTCCCAGCCTTTTTGGCCGCTTTCGGCCAGTACGGCTTTGTAGCGTCCATGATCTTTAAGAATCTTTTCTATTAAGCGCAAGTCGCTGGGATTGTCGTCAACAACCAGCACGGTGCGGATGCTCCCGTCTTGGTTCAAACGATCCAGTGCGTTCAATAAATCGTCTTCGAGGATTGGCTTGAGTAAGTAATCCGCCGCGCCGAGGCTGAAGCCGCGTTCCAAATCTTCAACGATGGAACAAATGATAACCGGAATGTCGCGCGTTTCGCCGTCAGATTTGAGATCGTTCAACACGGACCAGCCATCATAGCCGGGCATCATGATGTCAAGTGTTATGGCATATGGTTTGAGCTGCTTGGCACGCTCTTTGGCCTGGGTGGGATCGGTAAGCGGAATAACTTGAAAGCCCTGCGGCTGGAGGTATCGCTCGTAAAGCGAGATCACTTGCGGGTCATCGTCAATTGCCAGGATTACTTTTCCGCTTTTGGAAACAGCCTCTTCTCCCTTGCCGCGATAGAGAGGCAGGGTGAAATAAAACGTACTGCCTTTTCCCAGCGCGCTGTGAACGCCGATTTGGCCGCCATGCATCTGGATCAATTGCTGGCTGATTGAAAGACCCAGCCCGCTGCCGGTTGTTNNCGATACCCGGGCCGGTATCGGTTACGCTGATCAACATTTCGCGATGTCCTGTCTGCCCGGAATTGACCGTCGCTTCCAATGTAATGCTTCCTTCCGGCGTAAACTTGGCCGCGTTGGACAGCAGATTCAGCAATACCTGACGGATACGGATGGCGTCCGCGCGAACCGTAGGCAGGTTTTCCTGGACGTTCTTAACGAGTTTGACGGGTCTATCCTTGACGAGGCCGGTTACTGTGGACATCACGCCATTGATCACGTCAGTCATGTTCACTTCATCGAATGCTAATTCCATCTTGCCGGCTTCGATNNGAGAAACCGATAATGGAGTTTAATGGTGTACGCAGTTCATGACTCATATTTGCCAGGAACATAGTCTTCATGCGGTCCACTTCGCGCATTTCTTTTACCGCCTGTTGTGATAATTCATAAGATCGGGCATTGTCAATGGCAATTGCGATTTGGTCGGCGAGGATTTGGAGAACGGAGAGGTCGTCAGAAGTGAAGGAATCCACAGTCTGGGATTGGATGTCAAGAGCGCCAATGACTCGCACGCCAACGTGCAGTGGAATGGCAGCTTCCGCTCGCGTATCGGGCAATAAGGGATTGGGCCTGTGTGTTGGACTTAGAGCTGTATTGTTAATGACGACCACCTTGCCGGTTTGTGAAGCTTTGCCGACGATAGAGTTTTCGTTAACTGGCAGGCTGTGCTGGCGGCGTTTCATTTCTGCACCTGCCGCTCCCGTGGCTTCACGCAGAGTGGCGTTGAAACCGGTTTCCTCGATGACAAAGATGGCGGCATGATAAAAACCAAACCGTTCGCGGACCAGATTGACTGCCCGGCTGAAAATGGTGTTCAGGTCAAGGGTCGAGGTAACGAGACTGCCGATTTCCGCGGCGGCCGCGAGATAATCGTTTTGACGTTGAAGAGCCTCTTCTGCGCGCTTGGTTTCAGTCATGTCGTGATGAACGGCTAGAAAGCCGATGATGCTTCNNTTTGTGATTTCGCCGCTGATTGTATTCTTAGATAGTAATGTTTCCCAGAAGTGCTTATAGTCTTCCTGACTCAATTGGCCTGATTTGAGAATGCGGGGATTTTGCCCTATTGTATCTTCAGGTTTATACCCGTAAATTTTTTCAAAGCCGGGATTGACATACTGGATTGTTCCATCTATGCCAGTAATAAAAACTGCATCATCTGAATGGTCAATGCCAAGTTTGAACTTGGATAATTCTTCCTGCGAGCGTTTCCGCTCGATGGCGATGGCGGCCTGCGCAGCGATCAAATTTAAAGTGTCGCGGTCTCTTTCGGTGAGATGAATTTTCGGATCATAAGTTTGGATTGCCATCACTCCAAGGCGCTGGGTTCCGCTTTTTAACGGGACGCCCAACCAATCAGTCCCGCGCGTGCCTTCGACTGTAACTTCTCCGGATTTTTCCAGATCATCGAACACTTCAGATGTGACCAATAACGGCTTGCCGGTTCGCAGGACATAACTGGTCAAACCGCGCCCCGGCTTTTGCGGAGAAGAAGGAGAATCGTGTTCATCAACAAAATACGGGAAGGACATCAGGTCATTGCGTTCATCGTAGAGCGCGATGTAAAAGTTACGGGCGGGCATTAAAGTATTGACGTTCTCGTGAATGATCTTGATCAGGCTCGTAATATCCGGCGTGGATAATGCGGCCTCTGTAATTTGCGTAACGGCACGCTGAAGTGTTTCAGAGTATTTGTGATCGGTAATGTCCCGCGCAACCAGGAAGACTTGGTCTTCAGTGAGCTTGGAGACAACGCCTTCGAACCAATAATCCTGCTGATTAATCTCGAGGCTGTATTCCAAGTTGACGGTCTCGCCTGTTCTCAACGCCTCGTCGATGGCTGACTTGACCGAGCGTGCTGCATCGCTTGGAAGCATTTCATCCGTTGATCGTCCGATTAGTTCATCTGCCGGTTTGATCAGTCGAGTTGGATTGGTCGGCGCGATGCGAAGATAACGGCCCTCCTTGTCCAGCACGATGATGACGTCCGTCATGGCCGCGAACAAGGCGCGTAATTCACCTTCCGATCGTTCGACTCCTGCGAGGGCTGTTTGGGTTTCCTGGAACAGCCGCGCATTCTCCAGCGCGAGCGATAACTGGTCAGCGACTTGCTTGACCAGCATCTGTTCTTCCATGGCCCAAGCGCGCGGTTCGGTCTCATCTACGACGCGTAGGGTTGCCCAATTTTTTTCGTCCGTGCGAAAAGCGAGCGACATCGCGCCGGAACTACTGGAAACCGCTGAAGTGATCGCGGGAGCGATTGGCTCCTCCAGACGCGGCGAAACCACTTCGGCTTGCGCTCCGCTTCGAGAACGAGTCGGAGCGTGAGATTGAACCGGCTCGGGCGTCTCGGGCTGTTTGCGGGTCCGTTTCGCGGGCTTCGCTTCTTCCGGAGCGAGATCGTGAAATAACTGATTAAGCCGCTTGCTGGTCTTTTTCTTTGACATATTCTATAAGCTCCTGCGCTAGTTCACGATATTGCTGGGAACCGCGAGCGGCGGGTTTGTAGTGGGTGATAGGCACACCTGCAATCGGGCTTTCCCGTAACTTGGTATCCACTTCGATGACCGTTTTAAATAGGCCTTCACCAAAAGTATTTTGAAGCTGCTCTTGAATGTTGCGATGAGTGCGATTGCGCCGGTCAAGCATTGTGACAAGAATCCGATATCCGAGATTGGGATTATTTTCCTGCCGAACGCGTCGAATCATGCCCATCATGTTCCGCAGGGCATAAGCTGAAAAATATTCCGCTTGTGTGGGAATGAGCAGCAGTTCAGCGGCGCTCAAGGCGTTGATGGTAATGGCTCCGAGAAATGGAGGACAATCGAAAAGGACAAAGTCATAAGGAAGCGGCGCTGCATTATCCAGCGCTCGCTTAAGGCCGACGGTGTAATTGGTCCGCACCGGAAGAAATTGTTCGGCATTTTCGATGCTGGCCTGTGCGGGAATCAGATCAAGGTTCTCGATCTCGGTTGAATGACGTGCGCTCATGAGGGGAGCGGATTCAATCAGGATGTGGCTGGATGTTACGACAGCTGAACCGGGCTCCATACCCAATGCCAGTGTTAGATTTGCCTGTGGATCAAGATCGACCACTAAAACCTTATAGCCCATTTCTGCGAGAGCCGCACCCAGTGAAAGCGTGGTGGTGGTTTTTGCCACGCCGCCTTTTTCATTTGAGATAGCAATAACATGACTCATTTTTTTGCTCCATTTCCATTAGACGCTGTTTCTACCTTTAGCTGGCCGTCTTTTGATGCAGTAGCGACTTGTGGTATCAACTGTACCTGGGTGGCACCTAGTGCGCTTCGTAACTCATTTAATGCAATGTTGATCATTTCCGCCGGATTGTTCGTACTGCGGATCTTTGATGTAATTTCTGTGACCATCCGTTCACGTTCGGCGCGGCGGCTGGTTTCATTGAACAAACGCGCGTTTTCTGCAGAGAGGGCGACGCGGTCCGCTACCGCCTGCGCAAGATCCAATTGATCCTGATTCCATTCTTTACCTTGCGGAACCTGAATGACGAGATTACCGATCAGTTCGTTACGCAGTTTGATCGGCACAATGAGGCGGTTTGTCTCTTCTTCCTTTTTGTTTCCGCCTTTAGAGTCCGCATCAAGATCGATAGGACTTTCAAGCGGTGATGAGCCGGAAATTGAATAGCGATATCCAAGCAACCTCTCCTCGCGTGGTAAACGGTTCCATGCCTGACGCAAGTATTGACGATACAACGCTTCTGCCTCAGCCAGGGATTTGTTTGTAGTTTCAAACAATCGTGTGTTATCAATGGCCAGGCTTACCTCATCTGCAAGAAGCGAAAGGATGCCGATATCTTCCGAAGAGAAAGCGTCGGTCTGCTTGCTTTGCACATCCAAAACTCCCACGATTTGATTTTCCACGCGCAACGGCAAAGCCATTTCAGAAAGGGTCTCGGGTAAATCTGGATTATTGAAATAAACAGCATCTTCACCGACACTGCGGGCGACGCGCACCGTGCCTGCCGCGGCGACGTATCCCACAATGCCCTGCTCGCCGATCTTTAAGCGGTGACCGCGCTTTAGCATACGCTGACCACCTTCGCTGTTGGATGCGCTTAAGATTGCAGTTTGGTTGTTTTCATCGTTTAAGAAAATGCCAACATGATAATAGCCGAACCGCTCACTGATTACAGTCGCGATTTGGGGCAGTAGCGCATCCATCCTGTGGACGGAGTTGATGGCTTTGACTATCAAGGCAATGGCTTCGAATTGGGCAGCGCGCCGATCTGCATTCCGGGAAACTTCTTCCAAGGCAGATGTTCTTTCTTTTACGCGTTGTTCCAATGAGTTGATCAGTTCACGCAACTGGGCGGTCATACTGTTGAAAGCTGTGGCTAGGGTTACGATTTCTTGCGCTCCACCTGGCATTGCCTGCAACTCCATCTCGCCATCTGCAATACGAGTGGCAGTCTTTGTCAAATCCACCAAAGGCGTTGCCAGCCGGCGTGCGATCAAAATACCTACCAGGCTCGCTAACACTGCCATCATCAAAATAATGCCAATGGATACTGCGATCACTTGGGAAACCGGTTGGTATGCCTCCTGCGAGGGCAGTTCCGCCACCACAGCCCAATCAGGCGTTCCTAACGGAGCATATGCGCCAACTACGCTTTCACCATTTATACCGGTGTAGATGCTTGTCCCCATGGCTGGAGCAGAAGAAGAATTTATAACAAATTCATGAACCAATTGGATATTGGCTACGTTTTCCCCTTTCAAAGCGCGGTCCGTATCTTTGAATGCAATCAACATGCCCTGGTTGTTCACCACATACACATAGCCCGTGTTCCCCACCTTGAGTTGGTTTACCGAGTTCCACATGGATATCAGATTCAATTCTGCCACCAGGGTTCCCTGATAATTTCCAAGTGCATTAACCACCGGGATCGCCATCAACACCAAAGGTTCACTGTTATCTGGATCGAAATAAACCGGACTGATGTAATTTTGTCCCAATTGGGCTTG
>PLNY01000383.1 GCA_003141915.1 Anaerolineae bacterium
CATGGTATTGGCGTCAAAGATACCAGCAAATCCAGTCCGCACTTCATAGTCGCCGAAATTACGCCATTACAACTGAGTTAATAAACACACTCCAGCCCAGCTTAGTTTTTGTTTGGAACATGGGTGGGATGGGCGTTTCGCCTATATTGGCATCTCAAGATCAGGGAATTCCGGTTGTATTTAGCATTGGTGACTATTGGTTAATTCACTTGAAACAAAAACTCTGCGATGAGTCTAGCTTGATTAAACGAAAATATTGGTCCGCCATTCTGGGACTTGGAGATTTTAATCGGTTGGATCTTGCACATCTTCTGGTTGTCAGTGGTACGGTTAGACAGGTATATGTTAAGAACGGCTTCTTGGAGCAGAATCTCCATATAATTCCAAGGGGTGTGAAATCTGAACGAGTCTTGCCAGAACGCGCATTAAGCAGCCTTCCCGATCACCATCAGGGTCAGGTAAAGTTTCTCTTCCTCGGGCGAATGGTTCCAGAAAAGGGGCCAGATGTTGCAATCGGTGCAATTGAGATTCTAAGAAGGCAATACGGAATAAAGAATATCCAATTGGATATTGTGGGTGACGGCCCATCAGAGTATATTTTGATGCTAAAGAACTTGGTATCAAAATGGAAATTAGAGGACCAAGTGAGCTTCCTGGGCAAATTGGAACATTCTCAAGTATGGGATTTGTACATGCGCTACAATGCTTTACTTTTTCCNNGTCTGCCTGTAATTATTTCTGAACGGGGCGGCCCGATGGAATACGTTAAACACGGTGAAAACGGTTTGCTTGTTCCTGGGGATAGGCCAGAGGAATGGGCGGAGGCGATTAATCGTTTTTTGGCGCTGGACACCCAGGCATTAAGGAATATGCGTATCTCTGCATTAAATACGATTAAGGAAAAGTACATATTTGAATCTGTAGTTGATCGAATCTTGGCGTATTTTCAGCAAATAGCGAGCTAACTACTCTCATCATGTAGCTTATAAACGGGCACATTATGCGAATTCTATTTGTCACAGATTATTTACCGTACCCGCCAGTTTCAGGAGATACCATCCGTGTTTATAACTTGATCCGGCGCATTTCTAAGCATTGCGAGGTTGCTTTACTGGCCCTTTTTGCATCCCAAGGTGATGCCGGGAGCATTTCACATATGCTGGAATTTTGTCGCCGGGTAGAGGTAATCAATCATGAATGGCCCGACCCGTTAACCTGTATTCCAGATATGATCCGATACATCCTCACTGGTAAGCCTCTTGAACTACGCCTACTTTATTCACAAAAGATGGCTGACAAAATTTATCAATTGACATCAAATGAGGAGTTCGATATTGTACAGATCGAGCATTCTCGCCTGGCACTTTATCGAGAGAGCATCAACCCAAATTCACGCAGCAAATCTGTGCTTGTATTTCACAATATTGCGTTTGACCAATACGACCGAATCTACAACATTGAGAAAAATTTGGTCTCGAGATTACGCACATGGCTGTTTAGCAGGCAGCTACGGTATTGGGAACCGAGCTATGCTGAAAAATTCAATTGTTGCCTAACAGTGTCCGAAGCTGACAAGCGGATTTTATTACAGGCCAACCCGCGTTTATCTGTTGATGTTATCCCGAATGGTACAGATGTCAAGAAATACAAACTTTTAGAAGCTAACCAGAATTCGCCAGTTTTATTATTTGTTGGATCAATGGGTTATCTGCCGTGCGCGGACGGTGCAGTTTACTTTTGCAGGCAGGTGCTTCCATTTATCCGAGAAACAATATCAGACATCCAGGTTTGGATTGTGGGAGCGGATCCCTCCTCCGATGTTAAACAACTGGCAAGCGAGAGCATTCACGTTACCGGATTTGTCGAAGATATACTGCCATACTACAAACAAGCTGCGGTAAGTATTGTGCCTCTGCGAGCGGGCGGCGGCACGCGCCTTAAAATTCTAGAGGCCATGGCATTGGGACGGCCCATCGTTTCTACATCGATTGGTTGTGAAGGGCTGAATGTGGTGGACGGACAGCACCTTTTGATAGCAGATAATCCAAAGGAATTCGCCGAGAAAACCATACGCTTGTTAAAAGACAATGCCTTATACCAACTAGTTGTCACGGAAGCTAGAAAATTTGTCGTGTCCGGCTACGATTGGGATGTTATCGCGCACCGGCTCATGTCTAAATATTCCGAATTAACTCAAAAAGCCACATTAGGGTAACTAGGTATTGACGCTGAGGAGAGTATAAGTATGCATATTGGACTGATCAGTCGATCCCAAGTGGATTATGCGATTGACCTTGCCAGTGGATTTAGTTCGGAAGGGCATCCAGTTACTTTATATATGGATTACATACATGCAATTGCAGAGCTAGGAGATGACAAACAACCGGTAGAGAATATCTACCGAACTGGGCTTTTGCCCAAGACGTGCAAGATACGCCTGTTGCAAACGCCTCGCATGAGGGATCTGCGGTCATTTTCACTCTTTCGCGGGCTTGTACGTGCTNNTTTGCCCTCCTGGCTTTGTCGTTGAAGGATATCCCTGTAGTTACGACCATGATCGTCCCTGTTGCTAATACCGGGGAACGCTTGCCAGCGCCTGTGGTTTGGGGAACAAATAAGTTGGCTGTGTGTGGCTCCGATATGGTGATTGTTAATGGCACTAGTCAAGTTGAACTTGTGAGCCGGATTTACAAGATTCCTGCTGATCAGATCGCCTATGTGCCATTAAGTTTGCGCGTGGAGGCTACTCAGTGGAGGGACCGAACAATTTTAGAAGAGCCTGCCACGGTTCTCTTTTTTGGTCGGGCAGATCAACACAAAGGGCTGGAATACCTCGTAAAAGCGCAGCCGCTGATTACGCGGGAGATACCCGATGCGCGGATTTTAATTTCAGCGCATGGGGA
>PLNY01000179.1 GCA_003141915.1 Anaerolineae bacterium
CGATCAAACCTATCCTTGAAGGGCTTGTCTCCAAAGATTCCATTACGCCAACCGATGATGGATTTTCAGTAAATGCAACCATGCAAGGTGAGTCTGCGCGAGAGTTAAATAAAACCCTGCTTTCTGCCTTGCGTCGAGTCGAGCGCAGAACCCGCCTGCGTTCGGAATGGAAATCAGGCAATACAACGGAGCGTTTCTTCGACTATGTGCCAAGGGGAATTCAAAAGGCCTGAGCAGAAGGATTTGCAAATACTATTCGTTCTATCGAAAAGATTGGAGTTGAATTTCGGTTAGAATATTCAGGCATTTATTCCTGAAATTTAAAACAACCTCTTGTGTTGCAATGGAGAATTAAATGAGTCCAGCATCCCATGATCCAAAGAAAAATCGAATCTATTTGAGCACACCTATCAACGCCCTCGTCGAAGGGATTTACGAGGAAAATATTCCGATGACCGAGATCAAAAAGCATGGCGATTTTGGTCTCGGTACTTTCAACCAATTGGACGGTGAAATGGTCCTGCTCGACGGTCAAATATACCGAATTGCATCGGACGGTAACGTCAGCATCATGGACGAGCAAACGCAGACGCCCTTTGCTTGTGTCACTTTTTATCAAGCGATGAGTTACGAGGATTCGGAAGGAGAACTTAATTATCAAGAGTTTCTGGCGTGGTTGACTGCCTTGATGCCCTCGCCAAATTTGTTTTATGCCTTTCGCATTGAAGGAGAGTTCAGCGAGGTCAAGACGCGTTCGGTCCCCAAACAGGAAACGTATCGCCCGTTGGTGGAAGTGACCAGCGAGCAACCGGTGTTCAATTTTTCCAACGTGACCGGGACGCTGGTGGGTTTTTTCACTCCCGCTTTTATCCCCTCCTTGAACGTGCCTGGAATGCACCTGCATTTTTTGTCGGAAGACCGGCAGCGAGGCGGACATTTGTTGGCGTGCAGCATCAAGAAGGTGCGAGTGGAAATACAATTCCTTTATGCGCTGGAGCTATCCTTGCCGCATAGCATAGATTATTTGATGTGGGATTTTGACAGAGATGTTCGAGGCGATCTCGATAAAGCGGAGAAATAGGAACCAGCAGAAACCGATTGGACATTATTGAATTGGCACCTGACCGACAAACGCAAACCATCGGCTCCATACTTTTTAATTTCTTACACTTCTCTTATCTCTCCTAAGAGTGACCGCACGCAATGTACCAACTGCGATAAAATTGAAAAGCCTATCAGAGAATTGTTTCCTATGAAAGCTTCTCGAAGAAACAGACTCTTTAAGAAAATACTGGTTCCAATCGTGCATGGCTGCGATCAGTTCTCCGCCATTGCCGCGGCGCAGGCAATCGGCGGAGAAAAAAATGTCCTCCTGGTTGGGCTTATATACATTCCGGAAGATGAGTCGCTCAGCACCGCTGCCGTTCCTGCCCGTGAAGTACGCAGGACTTTAAGACAATTTTCAAAAGTAAAACGCATCCATCGCTGGGCGGAGGTTCACGTCTCCCACCGGCCATGGGATGAATTGGTCAAGATTATTCAACAGGAAAAGCCCGATCTCCTGGTCCTGGAGGCGCCCTGTCAATTCGACTCGCTAAAAACAACTCTGGCTGAAATACTCAGGCAACCTCCTTGTGATACCGCCATCGTCAATTCACATATTTCCAGTACCGTGAAGAATGCCTTGATCCCCATGCGAGGCGGACCCTATGCGGAACTTGCGCTTCGCATTGGCTTATCGCTGAATCGATTCAGCAATACAAAGATCACCTCCCTGCATATGATCGCTAATAACACTGCTTCGGAAAAAGATGCTGCTTTTCGCGGCATGAGCCGCGTATTGAAGAACTTGCCGGAGGTGGAGAAACAGCAGGTCTCCGCGGACGACCCAACCCAGGTCATCATTGAGGCGTCACAAAAATTTGACTTGACTATATTGGGGGCGAGCGCGCGCCCCAGTGAGGAAGTGACTTCCATCGGCCCGGTTGCCGAACAGATTATGTCGAAGGGCCAGCGCGGCGTGCTCGTCGTCAAAACAAAACAGCAGCTTCGTTTCAGTCCTGAAAGCGAAGAATCGGGTCATACCGCCATCTCTGTGCTGGTGGATAAATGGTTCGCGGAAAACTCTTTTCATGCGGATGAATTCTCAGATCTCAATTATTTGCTGAGCTTAAAGAGGAAACAGCAAGTTTCAATCAGCCTTGCCCTTCCTGCGTTAAACGAGGAGCAGACGGTTGGCAATGTAATTGAAACCATCAAGAAAGCCCTGGCGGTGGATGTTCCCCTGTTGGATGAAATCGTATTAATCGATTCAAATTCATCCGACCGCACCCGGGACATTGCCGCGAGTCTTGGCATTCCGGTTTTCATTCATCAATCTGTTCTTCCAAAATATGGCGCTCGGCGCGGCAAGGGCGAAGCGCTCTGGAAGAGTCTATACTGCACGCATGGCGACATCATTATTTGGATCGACACTGACATTCTCAACATTCATCCTCATTTTGTTTATGGATTGATTGGCCCGCTCCTCGTCAAGCCCGATATTCATTTTGTGAAAGGCTTTTATGAACGCCCGCTGAAGTTAGGACAAGAAACTCAATCCAGGGCTGGAGGCCGGGTGACCGAATTAACTGCGCGCCCATTGCTTAACCTTTTTTACCCCGAACTGTCGGGCTTGGTACAGCCTCTCTCCGGCGAATATGGCGGCAGGAGAAAGATATTGGAACAATTGCCTTTCTTCTCAGGCTATGGGGTTGAGATTGGGCTGTTGATTGACGCCTTCGAAAAATTCGGGCTTAATGCAATTGGGCAAGTGGATTTACTGGAGCGCATCCATCGCAACCAGGAGCTCGAAGCGCTGAGCAAAATGTCCTTTGTTATTATTCAAGCCGTTATACATAAACTTGAATTACGTTATGGACAAAGCATCATGGAGAACGTCAATAAAACCATGAAGCTGATTCGTTACGAGCGGGAACAGCTATTTTTGGAAATCGAGGAGATCGCCGAGAGAGAACGCCCGCCGATGTTGGATGTGGAGGAGTATAGAAGCCGTTTCAATGTTCAGGTGCCTACAGTCAATCGTCCCTAGGTGTCTTTTGCGCTGTAAGATCGAGGTAATTCTTTCAGCCACCTCAACAACGGGCGCATTGTCAATCCTTGAACAAAGATTGAAAAAGTTACCACGCCAAATGCAGCGATGACGATTTGAGCACGGCCGGGAATCTCAGGCGGGAGTCCAAGCGCCAACGCCAGAGCCAGCGCGCCGCGCAATCCGCCCCAGAATAAAATATGTTGATGATTTCGTTCAATCTTTAGTTTCGATCTTTCAAATAAAAGACTCAATGGATAGATCGCGGCGGCGCGACCAATCATCACAACCAGGATCGCGGCAAAGATAAATCCCCAGGCGTTGGCATAATTTTCCGTGGCCTCGCGCAGACCGATCAGCAAAAAGATCAGCGAGTTGGAAATGAACGCCGCGAATTCCCAGAAATCCACCAGCGAGGCGCGGCCTTTATCAGAATAGGAAACGGGGAGACCAAAGTTGCCGATCAGAATCCCCGCGGTCAGCGTGGAAAGAACGCCGGAGGCATGGAATTGTTCAGCGATCAAAAACGATCCATACGCCGCGACCGTACTCAACGCGAGTTCAATCAGATGATCGCTGGTGTTATGCGTCAGAAGCAGAATAAATCCGGCTACCAGCGCGCCGACCAAAAGTCCACCGATGATCGTCCATAAACTTTCACCGATCACATTCCAGGCGTTGACAGTCTGTCCGTTCACGAAAACCAGCATCACGCCGAAGCCAACCGCCGCAGTCGCATCGTTGAACAGACTCTCCGCTTCGACCAGCAAACGCAATCGTCCCTGCACGCCTGCTTCTTTGAATGTTGCGATGACGGAAACCGGATCGGTAGCGGAGATCAGAATTCCAAACAAGGCCGCGCTCTGCCAGGTCCAGCCGGAAAGAAAATGCATTCCGGCGCCGGTCAATGCCGCAGATACGATTACGCCAAGGGTGGCGAAAACCAGAATCACCGGCAGGTTATGATTCAATTCCTTCCATCGAATGAACAGCGTCGCATNNACGAGGCGGAAGTAAAACTTCAAAGATCAAATCCTTGGTTAAGTTAAGCGTCGACCTGAAAGATAAAAGCGCTAATACGATGCCGGTCAGCACGAGACCGACCGTGTAGGGAATCCGAAAGCGCCGCGCGCTCATGCCCACCAACGCTGCGACCAACAGCAGGATTTCAATGCTGGCAATCGTAAAAACCATACGGTGAAGTATACACGATTGGATGCGCATCATCACCGAGCGCGCTTATAATCCAATGATGAGACCATCGAGGAGTCTTCGATCATGAACAATCCTGAATTGGTTGCTTTCCTGCACGCTTATCCTTCGTATCCCACCACGCACATCATTGACGATTTGCGTGCAACCGAATATGCCCGTCTTGATGTGGGCGAGCATGTGTATCTCGATTACACGGGCGGCGGACTGTATGCCGAAACACAGGTACGGCGCCATCACAAATTATTAAGCGAGCATGTTTTCGGCAACCCGCATTCGTCCAACCCCACTTCGCTGGCCGCCACGCAGCTGGTCCAACATGCACGCGAGTACGTGCTCAAATTCTTCAATGCAAACCCCGATGAATACGATGTGATCTTCACACAAAACGCCAGCGGCGCATTGAAACTGGTCGGTGAGTCCTATCCGTTTGCGAAGGGTGGGCATTATCTTTTGACGTTCGACAACCACA
>PLNY01000075.1 GCA_003141915.1 Anaerolineae bacterium
ATGGGTGGCACAGCAGGGGACGCCTCAACCTTGGCCCGTACCAATGGCGCCCGGGCTGCCGCGACTCAACTAAACATTAAATTGGTCGAGCAGTATTCCGGCTGGGATCCCCAGAAGATGATTGATCAATTCAAAGAGGCTGTAGCCGCCAAGCCGGATGGCATTGAGATCATGGGCCATCCCGGTGGAGCCGCCTTTGCGTCTCTCGTGGACGATGCCGAAAGCCAGGGCATCATCGTAACCTCAGGGAACAACCCGGGTGACGACGCTTTCAAAGCCATGGCGGCGAAATACCAGGCTAAAGGCTTTGGTTATGCCGGCGCCGATCTCCATGCCGGTGGCTACCTGACCGGTCAGGCGATGATTGCAGCAGGCTTGAAATCAGGTGATGAGGCCGTTGTCTATGACATCTGGCACAATGCAGGCCGAAGCGTTAGCTCCCAGGGCATCGTGGATGCACTGACTGCTGCCGGACTCAAAGTTGATAAATTAGATGCGACCGATGATGTGGACAAGGATGCATCGTTAGCAATCCCGATCCTGACCGCTTATATCGCCGCTCATCCCAACCTCAAGGCTATTGGAACCCAGCATGGAAACATCACTGCCGAGCTACCGAAAGTTCTGCAGGCCGCCGGCAAGAAACCCGGTGACATCATCTGTGGTGGTATTGATCTTTCACCCGCTACCAAAGACGGCATCACCCAGGGCTGGATTCAGGCGAGCTTCGATCAGGTGCTCTACCTGCAAGGCTACTTCCCAGTTGAGCAGATCTGGTTGACTAAGAACTATCTGATCCCAGGTCTGACCATTAATACCGGTGTCGGAACCTTTACCCCGCAGAATCTTGCTTCCATCGCGCCGCTGATTGATCAGGGCGTCCGCTAATCCGGATTAACTGTTCGTTGATTTTCATGATAATGCCCCCACCTCCTTTGGTGGGGGCATTATCATAATATTTTAAAGTTGACACAAGTTCGGATAATGATGAAACAGAATGAAGCAAGGCTCGATTGAACTGATCTCTTGCTGGCCCCTTCAGGATGAATATGGCTGCAAGTTATAGATTGGCATGAGATAGAGCTCTGTGCTTTGCAAGCACAGCCGAATAATCACAGTACATCATCGATCACTTGCCGGATGGCAGGCAGATCAAGATCTTTTTTATCCAGGAAAGCGACTGCGCCAGATTCCAAACCTAATCGATGAAACTCCCGGTCCGGGTAGGCGCTAATTAATACGATTCTCGAGGCGGGGGAGACTGCTTTGATTCTTCGAGCACATTGAATCCCGTTCTCATTGCCCAACACAACATCAATAAAAACAAGATCCAATGCAAGCCGGTTGACGATATGGATCGCGGTCTGAATATTTTCGGCCTCATAGATCGTCGCTTGAGGGCATGCTTTTCCAATCATCTTCAGTAAATGCCCTCGATAACGATTATTGTCGTCAACCACCATGACGGAAATCTTACAGAATTCTTTAAAATCTGCAGAATCGGGCGTGACGGCCACTTGTTGACCTGGTAACCCCAGAAGCTGGGGCTGCTGCATGACGTGCTTGACCGCTTCGAGCCGGCTTTGAACGTTCAATTGCCGGTACAGGCGGGTAAGGTTATTCTCGATCGTCTTTACGCTCAATCCCATTTCTTGAGCAATCGATTGATTGTCCTTGCCGTCCCGCAATAGGCGAAGCATATCTCTCTGGCGGGCCGTCAATGGGGTTGCAGTTCCATCTTTCTCGTTCTTCCTGACCAATTTATTGATCAGAGGAGAAGATAACCAACGTTCCCCCGCAAGAACACGTTCCAGGGCAAGCTTTAAATCGTTGAGAGGCTGATCCTTTAAATGGTAGCCGTTTACGCCCGCGTTCAAAAGCCCCTGCACGTAGATATCATCGTCGTAGGCGCTGACGATCAAGATTTTCATTTTTGGGAAACGCGCATGGATTTGTCGTATGGCCGAGATCGGTTCGAAGTCAGGCATGGTGACATCGGTGATCAGGCACTCGATGGGCTCCTTCTCCAAAGCCGAAAAAACCTGCGGACCGTTTTCCGCCTCGAAGATTACCTTTACGTCAGGAATCTCCTCGATAATTTTGCGGATCCCGGTTCGTACAACAGCATGATCATCGGCCAGCAAGATACAAGTATTCTTCACAAGAATATTTTATACCACGAATACTTCTTACGTGTACAACTTCAATCGCCGGGGCAATCGCATCTTAATTGGCTGCAGCTAGAATCTGGAGCAGATTGAGTACAATATGACGCAGGACAGCAAAGTTTTCTGGGGCTTGATCCTTACGAACCCGACGGATTTTAAAATCCATTCTATTGTCCGCCATTGATTAATTGTTGGTATAGCTCACCAGTAAGGGATTGACCCTCGAGCAAGTTCGGGGTCGCCTGTGCGTTCCATTGCGTCATCACCTGATTGTAAGCTGACGTTTCCAAATCGGAAGCATAATCAAGATAAGCATAAAACGCCGTAGACCAGAAGGCGGAGATAAACTCGATGTTCTCGGCGTGGGCAATCCTTAGGAGATCCTTATGGCACGATAGCGAAAACATATAAAATACAAATGTTGAGCTGCTAAGAATCTGTCAATACCGATCATCATTCGAGTGACAGCATTACCCCATCATCACCTTTGGACGATATTGTAAAGCCTCCGCCAAATGTGCGTCATGGATTTGATCACATCCTGCCAGGTCTGCAATCGTGCGCGCCAACTTCAACACACGATGATAGCCTCGTGCCGATAGATTCATCTGTCCCATCGCGGCGCGGATCAAACTCTCTCCCGCTTCATCCAACTTGCAGAATTGCCGAATCTCCGCCACGCGCATATCGGCGTTGGAAATAATATCTGTTAATTCGTGTTTTATTTTTTTAGAATCAGGGTTCGTAAATCGAGCAGTCTGGCGATCGCGTGCGGCTTGCACACGCTTGCGAATCGCATCGGATGATTCACCTAGCCGGTCACTGCTCAATTTCTGATAATCCACGCGCGGCACTTCGATGTGAATATCGATTCGATCCAACAACGGACCGGAGATTCGCTTTTGATATTTTGTCACGGTGGATGGCGCACAGGTGCATGGCTTGATTGGGTCACCATAATAACCGCATGGACAGGGATTCATCGCCGCAACCAACATGAAGTTGGCGGGAAATGTTAAAGAACCTTGAGCACGAGAAATCGTCACGACTTTATCTTCAATCGGCTGACGCATCACCTCGAGCACGCGGGTTCCGAATTCAGGAAGCTCATCCAGAAATAAAACGCCGCGATGTGCTAAAGATATTTCTCCGGGATGAGGCCAGTTGCCACCGCCGACCAATCCTGCATGACTGATCGTATGATGCGGCGAACGGAACGGACGCGTGCGAATCATCATCTCTGGTGGCAAAGCATCGGCGACCGAATAAATGCGTGTGACTTCCAACGATTCTTCCACCGATAATTCCGGCAAGATACCGGGCATGGCACGCGCCAATAATGTTTTGCCCGCGCCGGGCGGACCCATCATCAACACATTATGTCCACCCGCCGCGGCAACTTCGAGCGCGCGCTTGACATGTTCCTGACCCTTGATCTCGCGGAAATCCGTTGGTGCAAAACCGGATACAGATTCCGCTTCCACATGCGGATGAGGCTGGATGGTTTGTTGATTCGTCAGATGTAGATAAAGATCGCGCAGAGAACTGACAGGGTAAACTTCGATATCGGGAATGAGAGCCGCTTCGGGCGCGTCGGAAGCGGGAACGAAGATTCGCTTGAATCCATTTTGTCGCGCGGTCGCCGCCATCGGCAGAATGCCGCGCGAATGCCGCACCGTTCCTTCCAAAGATAATTCACCGACCACCAACGCATCGTCGAGACCATTAGGCGGGATGAGGCTTTGCATCAACAGCACGCCGACCGCAATCGGCAAATCATAGGTGGGACCTTCTTTGCGAACGGAAGCGGGCGCAAGGTTGACCACGATACGCTCGCGCGGATAACGAAGCCGCGCGTTCTTTACCGCCGATTGCACGCGCGAACGACTCTCCTGCACGGCTTTATCAGGCAGACCGACAATGTCGGTGCCGGGCAAACCGTTCGTGGTGTCCACTTCCACTTCGACGATGACACCTTCGAGTCCGATGACCGCACAGGAAAAAACACGAGCAAACATATTGAAAGTTTAGACGAAGTTACAGGAAAAGTCAAAGGAGTTCAAAACTAAAGAGATACTCTATGGCACAGGGTAGACTGCTACGATTTGATATCCATCAGTTTGATGAGTCAATGGATGATTATTTGAACCATCTACATTAACTGAATAAATATTTGTATGCTGATAATCTGTACCTGCAACAAAGACGATTTGTGTGCCATCTGGTGACCAGAAAGGGTATCTTAGAAAAGGAGGATGTTCCAAATCTCCTAACTTCACTTCATGGAGTCCGTTACCATCAGAATTTATGATGAAAAGTCCTTCCTGATTATTTCCTTTGTCACATTCAAAGGCTAACTGCTTTCCATCAGGGGACCAAGAAGTATCCCAGCATGAACTTAAAGCAAGATTCCCGTACGACTGACCGGGATTTTTAGGGTTGAGAATATGTATGATTGATGGCCCTAACATATCTGTATTAGGACCGGCATAGGTCTGACAGATAACCGCTACTTGTTGACTGGTTGGTGACCATTTTGACTCATAACAACCTGCCTGATAATTTGTAAGTTGGTTTAATTCTCCACTTGCGAGATCGTAAACGAACAGTCCCCAGCCAGGTTGCACTTGGCGCGTCTCTTCGAGAACCAGTAATAACTTTTTTCCATCTGGCGACCATTCGATCTCCTTTATATTTGGATTCTCCCCAAGAGACGGAATAGAAATATCCCTTTTGTTCGTCCCGTCGAAATTCATAAGTTTAAGACCTTCCCCATTATCAAATGCAAACTGCTTTTGGTCCTGCGACCAATCCATAGTAAACCAATCCCACACCATCGTGTACTTAATCAAAACATTTGTAATATCCACTAATTTCTTGCTGGCTGTGTCTAAGAGATATATATGTCTAGAATCGTCGTTAAAAATAATCTCGCCTCCATTTTTCGATACCAAGAGTTGATACTTTCCCATGTTTGGCGTAAAGGTTAGCTGTTCGATATTATTCTTGGTATTATTAGGTATTCGATAGATGTCAGTT
>PLNY01000129.1 GCA_003141915.1 Anaerolineae bacterium
TATCAAACCGGCTTGAAGAACCTGATGGATGAAGCCATTCTGAATCACATTAATTTAAATGACGATTTGCAGGTGGATGAGCTTTATCGAAAGGTTGACGAATTGCCCTTTGACTTCCAGCGCAGGCGTATGTCTGTGATTGTGGAAGACAACCAGGAGCAGCATATCCTGATCTGCAAGGGCGCCGTCGAAGAGATCATGGATCTCTCCACGCATGTTGAGGTAAATGGCGAGGTCCTGGAAGTAACACCCGACCATGACGAACATCGCAAAGACCGCATCAAGCAACTTAATTCTGAAGGCTTCCGCGTGATTGCTGTGGCTTATCGTGTCTTCCCGAATGGACCTGACGAACCGCATTATACGGTTCAAGACGAATCGAGTCTGACGCTCTTGGGTTATTTGGCTTTCTTGGACCCGCCGAAGGCGACCGCCTCCGAGGCTTTGGGCAAACTTCATGCCAATAACGTCAATGTAAAAATATTAACCGGCGATAATGATATTGTCACTGGCAACATTGCTAATCAAGTGGGCTTGCCGACGGATCGAATCCTGCTTGGGAGTGAAATTGAAGGAATGGAGGATGCACAGTTAGCTGGTTTGGCTGAGAGCGTCGCGATCTTTGCCAAGCTTTCTCCGTCGCACAAGGAACGGATTATCCGTGCTTTGCAAAGCAAGGGTCACGTCGTTGGTTTTATGGGCGATGGCATCAACGATGCTCCAGCGCTCAAGGCCGCCGACGTTGGCATCTCTGTAAACAGTGCAGTGGATATTGCCAAAGAGTCTTCTGATATCATCCTGCTCGAAAACAGCTTGTTGGTTCTGGAAGAAGGTGTCATTGAAGGACGCAAGGTGTTTGGGAATATCATCAAATATATTAAGATGGCGGCCTCATCAAACTTTGGCAATATGTTCAGCGTGATGGGCGCCAGCCTGATCTTGCCCTTCCTGCCAATGTTGCCGCTTCAAGTATTGACCAATAACCTGTTATATGATTTTTCCCAAACAGCCATCCCGACCGATACAGTGGACGCCGAATGGCTGGTGAAGCCGCGCAAATGGGAACTTGGCTCGCTGCGACGGTACATCCTCTATATTGGGCCGATCAGTTCGATCTTCGATTACATGACGTTCTTCATCATGTGGTTCGTGTTCCATTGCGCAAATAATCCGACTCTCTTCCAAACCGGATGGTTTGTGGAGTCGATTTTTACACAGACGTTGATCATCCACGTCATCCGCACGAACAAAATTCCCTTCATCGAAAGCTGGGCGAGCAAGTCCTTAATAACAACATCTCTGGTTATCGTGGCTATTGCGGCTTGGTTGACCATATCGCCGCTGGCAAAGACTTTGGGATTCGTAGCTTTGCCCTCGTTATATTGGCCTTTGCTAGCCGGGATGCTGATCGGTTATGTGGTTCTCACTCAAATAGTCAAGGTCTGGTTTGTTCGGCGGTTTGGCGAATAGGCGGAAGGTCCGGTATCTGCTATCCAGTGGGATGCCTTGTCGAGCGGCATCCCATTTTTGCTTCTTGCCATTGTCTGATTTCGAGTCTATACTTTATAGAAATCCTAATGCCAAAGGAGATCAGACATGAATAACGTTCGAGATTTAATTCGCAGGAAGGGCAATCAGGTTTTCTCGATCCGGCCCAAAGACTCTGTGTTCAATGCCATGAAGATGATGGCGGAAAACAATACAGGCGCGTTATTGGTCATGGAAGCGGACAAGGTGGAAGGGATTATCTCTGAGCGCGATTGTATCCGCAGAGTGGATATTCAGGGAAAATCGTCGAAGGATACGATGGTCAATGAAGTTATGACGAGCAAGGTGTTATACGTCGAGACCAGTCAGTCTTTGGATGAATGTATGGCTGTGATGATTGATAAAAATGTTCGGCATTTGCCGGTTTATGAAAACGGGAAACTGGTGGGGTTGATCTCGGTGCGCGATGTGCTTAAAGAAGTTGTGGACTATCAGAGGTTTATGATCTCGCAACTCGAACATTACATCTCGAGCAGTCGCTGACGAATCAAAAATCCGTCCAATTGTTTTGAACGGATTTTTGATTTTACTGCGGGGTTAGTGTGGCGGCGCCTGGTACAGTTGGAACAAGATTTTTCCAAATGTCATAGGTGACGATCTTATAATTGGTGCGTTCTTTAGCGAACCAATCGCTGAAAGCCTTTTGACGGGCTGTATCATACGCGGTGGCGTCCAGAGGGACAACGCTGTGAGCCAGCACTTGAATGATGTGGTAACCGAACTGGCTTTTAACTGGCTGGCTGATTTCACCAACCTTCAATGTGAAGGCTACCGCATCAAATTCGGGAACCATGGTGCCGCGTGCAAACCAGCCGAGATCACCGCCCTTATCTTTGGTGCCTGTATCGGTCGAGACTTCCGATGCGACTTTGGCAAAGTCTTCGCCATTGACCAACCGCTGGCGAACCGTATTCGCAGTCGCTNNGACCTTGGCAAAATCTTCGCCATTGAGTAATCGCTGGCGGACGGTATTGGCAGTCGCCTCATCCGCTACCAGAATATGGCGCGCCCAAATTTCGTCTTGTGAACGAGGCGTGCTGGCAGTGACGGTATCCATCAATTTTTGCCGCAGGAGATCGACTGCGTACATGGCGCTCAATTGATCCTCTGTGATTCCCAGTTTTGTATAATTAGCAACGCTTGTTTGGTAAGCTTTCTGAAAGCCTTGAAGAGTGTAAGGTGTGGATGTTGGGAAAGGAGTATCGGTTGGGCCGGGCGTTCCAGTTGCAGTCGGCGAGGCGACCGCAGTTCCGTTTAATGCCGNNCGTCATCGTGATGGACAAGGCCGAAGGAGTATTTGTTGCGGTTGGGATAAAGGTCGGAGTCGGCGTGATCGTTACCAAAGCCAGGGTTTGAGGCGAGAGTGTTGGGAAAGCCGCATTGGTCGGTGTGATGGTTGGAGTGGGCGAACCGTTGGGATAAAAATTATAATTGCCTTGAATCGACGCGTCGACTTCCGATTTGCTGACTGTAATGCCGAGCTTGGCTGCTTCCTGGCGAATCAACTCTTCGTCTGTCAATTGATCAAGCACGGATTGACCGAGACTGGTGGGGTCATTCAATTGATCCTGAATTTGCTGTTCCTGCTGGCTGTAATCCATTCCGAACATCTGGCCATATTGTTGATACATCGCGTATTGGTTTTGCAAATTTTGGGTTTGCAATCGGACGCGCGCCTGCCATTCGCTGACCGTGACATTAACATTGCCGACTTTTGCAACCGGTTGCCGGGCCTGAAGGTAAGTGCTATACAAAACGGCGTAACCAATCAGGCCTGCGACGATGACCAGTAGGCCAATAAACGTAAATAGAATAATATTCGTTTGCCTTCGTTCGCGTTCCAGACGGGCAAGATGTTTTTTGGTGTGAAGTACGGGTTTTTCTTCCCGCGGGTTTGGCATATTATTTTGTGCTCCTGACTATAGAAATAAGGGCACGGAATATTCCATGCCCCGTGTTTGTTTGCCCTTAACGGTTTTCTTCAAATCGAGAGCTGGTGAATGGCAGCAATGCAATATGACGGGCGCGCTTGATGGCCCCGGCCAAGGCACGCTGATGACGCGCACAGTTGCCCGTTTGGCGGCGAGGGCGGATCTTGCCTTCGTCTGTGACGAAGCGCCGGAGCATATCCGCTTTCTTGTAATCAATACTCAAACTTTTGTCAGCGCAGAATTGACAGGTTTTCGGGCGGGCAAAATAACGGCGTTCACCGGGTGCGCCTTCTGACTCTGCGTTATTATTGTTTCTATCATCGCTCATTTTCTACTCCATTATGTCTTAGAACGGAAATTCATCTTCATTGGCGATTGGCTCGGAATCCTCCGCGTGCGGAGTTTCCTGACTTTGATTTGCATCACGCCGTTCGCCCAGCATCATCATTTCATTGGCAACGATCTCAACACTAGTGTGTTTCTGCCCTTCTTTATCGTCCCAGCGCCGGGTCTGCAAGCGGCCTTCGATATACACCTGCTGGCCTTTAGTCAGATATTGTTTGCAGATTTCAGCCAGGTTGCCCCAAGCCACAATGCTAAACCATTCGGTTTCGGCGTGACGTTCGCCGTCTGCACTGTTCCATGAACGGCTGACTGCAACCGTAAAAGTGGTCACCGGCCGGCCTGAGGGCGTGTAGCGCATTTCAGGATCCTTGCCAAGATGCCCAATGATCATCACTTTATTTAAACCTCGGCTCATATTCATCTCCTTATATAAGATAAAGACCGAGCGAAAAACTTATCCAACAAATGTCAGCATGTGGCGCAGGATCGTTTCCTGATAGCGTATGTTTTGTTCCAANNTTGAACAGAACATATTGTCCATCGCGGTGCTTGCGAATCACGTAGGCCATTCGGCGCTTGCCCCAAATGTCCACTTTATCCACGCTGCCGCCAGATTCAGTGACCCAGCCTTTGACGCGGTCCATGACACCATTGAAAGACGCTTCGTCCAAGTCGGGTTGAATCACGCACACTAATTCATATTTATGCATGAGGGATATCTCCTTTCCGTGGGATTGCTCTTGTTCACACCGTGGGCGAGCCAAGAGCGGAAAGGTACGTATAAGAACGCACCTTGTTAATTGGGTTGATTGTACGCTAAGTTATGGTTTTTGGCGAGGGCAACTCACAGCGCAAAACGCTTCATTACCTGACGTAAATCGGGTTGCTGAAAATCCAGCCTCGTTTGCGCCCGAGATATCTTCGGTATGCTTCGACGCGATAGACGCCTGCCTCGGTGGTGATGTGCACTGCGATGGTTTGATTTTTCCATGTTTGAATCGCTTTTCCGTTTTTGATCAACCTGATTTCAGCGGCAGAAGGTGTCCGTGCCTGTAGCGTGACTCCGCCTCGGGCCGGGATTTCATCTCCCATAATGGAATCCGCATCATGTCCCTGGGCGGTGAAGCGAAAGCCGCGCGTCGGGGCGGGAAGATCATATCCAACAAAGCAGTGCCCAGCGGATAATGAATCATAGATCATCTTTTTATCTATGTTCACATCGCCGGTCAATGGATCGGGAAGGATGACATGTGTATTGATGGTTTTGAAATGAAACTCATAAGGGAAGATGACGCGTCGAAACGGGCCGAGACGCCATTCTTTAGCATGAGCATCCGAGCCGCCGATTGCAACGACTTGATTGCTTGCAAGCAATTCATCCCATTTGCGGAGCGTGGCCGGGATTGGATGATGCGCGATGAGTTCAGGAAAAAATGCGTAGAGCGCGCCATGCAATTTGGTTGGGAGGAGAGTCTTGAGTTCGCTTAAACCATTCCAAAGTTCGATGCCAGTGTAATTTGTGACCGACCAATCTTCCCATGATATATCTGTCTCGTTGAACGCGGTCGCGGCGGGATCATTGGGATGAGCAAGAAAGGATAACCCACCCGATTCACGTACCGCATTGATAAGCATTTGCGGATCATCCGCGAAGGTGGCTAGTTCTTTTTCCGCGCCAAATACAAGCAGATGATTCTTTTGCGGGTCGCGATCCTGGTCATGGATTTCTTCGCCGATCAGCATCAGGACTTTTTTATTTCCGTCTCTTATGTAACCCTCGAAGCCGCGCGCGAGCACATTATGGTCGGTGACGATCACTGCATCTATGCCGCATTTTAGCGCAGCCTCCGCGATATCCTGATGACTTCCGCTTCCATCTGAATAACGCGTGTGCATGTGCAGGTTGACGATAATCTCTTGCATGGTCATTTTTTTGATCCAACAACTGATTGCAGTGAGTTGTCTTAGCCGGTTTTCATCATGTTCTGCATTAGACTTTATCGGGAATAAGATTTGGCGTTTTGTTTATCCGCAGATTACACAGATTTTCGCGGATTTTTCTCTTGAAAATTTCTAATCTGTATAATCTGCGAAATCTGTNNTGGGAAATACGCCGGAATGTAATCGCCGTCATCGGATCATTGGAATTGGTTAATACTTGACGAAGGAAATAAAGAGTTTCGGTGGAAGAGACCTTATAAAGTGCCAACACAAACTCTTCGATCTCGTTTTGGAGCTTTGCCGGTGCGGCCTCCATGATGGGTTCGATTATTTTAAGCAAAGGCGGAAGATTGACAAAAGACGAATCGGAAACCGCAGAGATGGCGGCTCGAAGTCCATTCGACCATAGCCGCGTCCGTTCGGGCCGCAGCCATTGCGCGATCAGTTCAAGAAATTGATTAGGCGTTTCCTTCCGCATCCGCGTCAATCCGTTATCGAGCAGATTGGCGCGCAGTTCCGGATCTTGTACTTGCTGTGTCCACGCGGTCAGACGCGCTAAAAGGCGTTCTTCCTGCGGTGGAATGCGCCCGAGCAGAAACGCGGCGATCAGACGCGTTTCAAGATACCCTTCGTCCCAAAGGCGGTCGGCTAATTCCAAAGCCGCATCGGGATACTCACCGGCAGCGCGGTGGATTTCCTGTTCGATTTGTTTTAAAATAACAGCCGGTGTGTGATACGAAGGCGAGTTCGCAGACGGCGTAATCGCCGGTTGCTTGCGCATGGTATGATCCACGTAGAAGTCAAGCGCCTCATGCAAATGCCTGATGAATTCATCCGGAACAAAGAAAAAATCCGCGAGGCGCGAAGTTTGCTTGTGGAGGCGGATAAGATCAATGGCGGGCATAATAAATATTTTGGGACACGCTATTTCG
>PLNY01000073.1 GCA_003141915.1 Anaerolineae bacterium
ATCGTTAGAATCATAAACAAAAACGCCTAACTGATCGGAAATTAATCCGGTCACTTCACTTTTCCATTCATAATAAACAGGAGCAATTTTCTTTGCGTAATCAAGGGCAATTGTTGCAGAATCAAGATATTCTGGTGATACAAATCCTGTTCCATCTGGAAAACTTTTTATTAGTTTGCTTTGTCGTAGAATGTTAGCCGATCCGTTCTCATCAACGCCTGCTCTGCGAGCATTAGGAATCATGCCATTAAGGTTTTTTGATTCCGATTTTTTCCCATGCTTAGAAAATTCAAGGAAATCAAAAAAGTGAAGTCTAGAAGCAAAAGGTAGCTTTTTAAGCTCCTGTTGAAATAAACTAAAACTCTTGTCATTTGGTAAACTCACAGGTAATTCCATTCGCGTTTTTCTATGTTGGTTAAATTTGGCAATATAAGCGTCTGCGTTCTTGAATTCTAAATAATAGGGTGTCATGACTCTTGATAATTGATCGTCACCGTATCTTAATAACCAACCTATTATCAGATCTATCTTTGCTTGACGAATATCGTTGATAAAATAGGATTCAAAAGAAAATTGAAGCAAATGCTTTATTTCTAGTTCGAATCGATTTACATCAATTTCAAATGATATATGTGAGGCATCGGTTGTTATATCACCGAGTTCCGCGCTTTTCCCATCTTTGGAGGGATTAACAGATACTGATACTCCGAAGTAGCCATCTCTACTAAGTTGCGCCTGAAAAACAGCCAACGCGCGCGTGTCATTTTTCATCAAATGCAACCCTATCCAAGGCGAAAAATCAATGCATTTAGCGCTTGATTTTCCGAGACGATAATCTTTGGCATAAAGAAAATTATCATCGCTCCCTCTTCCCGCAACAAAAGTACGTAGATCATTGAGTATTTCGTCAATATTTTGTTTCATATCCAGCCTTCAATCTTTGTTTTCCGGAAATTCGGAGGATAATTTAGTTACCAATAAACGAAAAGCTTCTTCCTGGCTTCCAATATTAAGTTCTGTAAACTTGCCCTTTCTTTGTGATGGCATTTCTTTGAGTGGATAAGTTCCGCTTGCTGCGATATATTCGTAAAAATCTCTGGGCAGAGGAGTAGTTCGACCATTATAGTTAGCATGTTGAATTAGAAGACCGCTTTGTAATGGTTCATTTCCTTCGAACGCTATTGCATATGGCATCTGATCTATTTCATTTTTATCAATACGATTGAAATTCATCATTGCGTAAACTCGACCGGTAGTTGTGCCTGAACAAAGAATAAGAACACTGTGCGTTTTTTTTAATAATCCAGACGATATCATGCCCTCCGGCATAGAATCTGATTGAACTATACAATATTCTCCAACTGAGCATAGCGGTTCCAGTTGGATCAAAAGTATGCGCGGTTTAGGTTGCCAATCAAACCACATTTTTTCTCCTTCGGCGTGTCACATCTTTATTTGGCCTAATAATTATAAGCCTCCTCTCATCAGACTTTCATTAACCTCCCCGCTTGTCCAGTTGCGGAATAATCTAAATAGTCTTATAGTTTACTTGTCTTACTGGTCAAACTGGCCGGTAAGACGATTTAGTCATTAGACTTGGAGACTTAAAAACTATGTGGCACGGTGGTGGTTGGTTTATGGCAATGCGCGCGGGCGACCAGAAGCCCAAGCTGACGCGTGAATTATTGGGACGCGTGCTCGCGTACGCGCGNNTTATTGGGACGCGTGCTTGCATACGCGCGCCCGTACTGGAAGGGAATCACTGGGATGTTGGTGATGATCCTGATCACCACAGGCATCAGCCTGATCTCACCGCTCATCTTCCGCACGATGATCGATCAGGTGCTTCCGCAAAAAAACTTGCATGAGCTGATTCTCCTGGCGCTGGCGCTGTTGATCCTGCCGATTCTCAGCGGCGGGATCGGAGTCGTTCAAAGACGATTGAACGCGTTAGTCGGCGAAGGCGTGACCTTTGATCTGCGTGTGGCGTTATTCTCGCGGCTGCAACGCATGAGTCTGCGCTTCTTTACCAACACCAAAGTCGGCGAGCTGATGAGCCGCCTTAACAACGATGTGGTTGGCGCGCAGGATGCCATCAGCAATACCATCGTCAACATCATCACCAACATCATTGAGACGATTGCTTTGCTCGCCGTGATGTTGAGCCTCGAGTGGCGCTTGACGATTGTCAGCGTTTTGATTTTGCCTTTGTTCATCGTCGCCGCGCAGCGGCTCGGTTTTGTCTTGCGCGATGCCGCCCGCCGATCGATGGAACTCAACGCGCAGATGAACGCGCACATGAACGAGACACTCAACATCGGCGGCGCGTTGCTGGTCAAACTATTTGGGCGCGCCAACGATGAGAATAAACGTTTCGCCGAGCGCGCCTCCAAGGTGCGAGATATCGGTGTGGAAAGGGCGGTGGTCGGCTCGATATTCTTTATGATTCTCGGACTGGTCAGCGCGGTGGGCACGGCGCTTGTTTACGGACTCGGTGGTTATTATGTGATTCAAGGTTCATTCACCATCGGTACCATCGTGGCCTTCGGCGCGTATCTCGGACAACTTTATGGCACGTTGCAAGGGCTGGCTTCTGCGCCGGTTGATTTTTCCACTTCGATGGTTTCGTTCGAGCGCGTGTTTGAATTGCTCGATCTTCCGCATGACATCGTCGAGAAAAAAGATGCGGCTGAATTGAAAGACGTCAAAGGCGAATTGGAATTTGATCACGTTACGTTCAACTATGATGTGGATGAAAGCAAATTGTTAAAAGATGTCAAACGCTATGGACGTATGGAAGATGTCGGCGGCGTCTTTTCTTTGACGAGAAGCGGGAACGGCAAAGAGAGTAAATCAAACGGCGACGCGGATGAGGCGGAGTCCGAGGTGCACACTTCGCAAGCGCGCGACGTTGCATTGGAAAATATTTCCTTCCATGCCAGGCCGGGTCAACTCATCGCTCTGGTCGGACCTTCGGGCGCGGGCAAAACAACTTTGACGTATCTCATCCCGCGCCTTTACGATCCAACCAGCGGAATCATCCGCATTGATGGACATGATTTGAAGGAGGTCACGC
>PLNY01000358.1 GCA_003141915.1 Anaerolineae bacterium
AAATAGGGGACTATACACCACCATTGTTCGTCAGATTTCCGATATGTGAAGCGCTTGCGCCACCCAGAGGGAAAAGCTCGCCAATTGCCAATATCACTTCTATTTCCTCTATAATAATACGGCATAGATATGCCCATCCTTTCTAGGAGGTTGGTCATTCTCGCCTCCTAGACCCCATTTTACCCCGCTGTTTGTCAAATATATAGTTACCATAAGTAATTATTATCCCTTCAACATCTCGTCGTGATTGTTGTTTTCATCCGTCAAATCAAGCGAGGGCAATTCGGTAATTGAATTGATTCCAAAGTGCTGTAAAAATTCAGGGGCGGTGGAATAAAGGATTGGACGGCCGGGCCCATCAGCGCGGCCCGATTCAATGATCAAGCCTTTGCTTAATAGACTCTTCAACATGCTATCTGAATTAACTCCGCGGATCGAATCGATTTGCGGATGAGTCACAGGTTGTTGATACGCGATAATTGCCAGCGTCTCGAGCGCGGCGCGCGTCAGATGAGTTGTCGCTTCGAGGCCGAGGAACCGTTCAATCGTCGCCGCGAGCTGCGGAGCCGTGGTCAATTGCACGCGTCCGCTGTGTCGTTGTAATCGCAGTCCGCGCGTTTGAAGCGATGTTTCCAATTCCTTCAGCGCGGCTTCGATCATGGAGGGTGCGACATCCAGCGCTTCCGCGAGATGCGCCGGAGCCACCGGTTCCGCCGCGACAAACAACAGTCCCTCGATCTGAACCGAAAGCGGCAGATCATTATTTTCATTTTCGCTCATGCTATAATAACTCCCGTTTATTCCTCATAGAGGCAATGATGATGAAAAAAATTTTAATTACATTGATTGCGCTTGCTTTTGCGACTCTCGCTTGTTCGATCTTCGTCGGCGGGCCGAATTATCCTGCCACGCCGATTCCGGTCTCGACCCAAGCCGCGCAAAGTTTAAAAAATCAAGTTCAACAATCCGTTGCCACTGGAACCGCGTCTGGAACCGTCACGCTTCATATCACCGAAGAGCAACTTACATCCTATCTCGCAGTTTATCTGCAATCACACCCCAACCTGCCAATCACGGATCCGCAAGTGCAGTTGCAGAACGGGCAAATGGAATTGCTTGGCAAAGTTCAACAAGGCATGTTCAGCGCCAACGTCATGCTGACGTTGGCGGTTGGCGTGGATCAAAACGGGCAGCCAAAGATCACGATTACACAGGAGGACTTTGGCCCCCTGCCCGCTCCACAGGGATTGAACAATGCGATCAGCGCATTCGTGGCCCAAGCCCTGACCGGTTCGCTCGGGCCCGCCGCAACCGGATTCCGTTTGGAAAGCATCTCCATCGTGGACGGCGTGATGACCGTCACGGGCCGCGTCAAGTAGTTGGATTATACCAGTGGCGACTATGTCATTGCGAGAGCGTTCGCCTGCCCTGCATTCTTCAGTGTCCCGAAGCAATCCCGTGTTTGATATTTACATGAGATTGTTTCGTGGCGCTTTAGCGCCACTCGCTGCGCTCGCAATGACATTGCTATTATCTGCTTGTCAACTAGCCCAAGCCGGACGCAGTCAAATCAATGTGACCATCGCCGCCGATGGAAAGACTCAACAAATCAGCGTGCCTGCCGGAAGCACAGTTCTGCAAGCATTACAACAAAGCGGCATCACGCCAGGCGACCTCGATAAATCCGATCCGCCGTTTTATGCAGTGCTTAACAACGGCGATACGATCAAGTTGACGCGCGTCAAGGAAGAATTCGCAACTGAAGATCAAACGATTCCGTTTGAACAACAGATCATCCGCAACGAGTCATTGCCTGAGGGACAGACGCGTGAAGTGCAAGCTGGAGTCAACGGACAGCAGGAACTTACTTATCGCCGGGTGCTCGAAGATGGAGTCGAAACGAGCAAGACCATAGTGAAAACGGTCATTTTGCAAAACGCATTACCCGAAATCATGATGGTCGGTGCGCAGGCATCATTTACACCTTTATCCATTCCCGGTAAAATTGCGTACCTTGCCGGTGGAAACGCCTGGATCATGGATACCTCCACAGCCAACCGCCGTTCACTCGTCAACACCAGCGATCTGGACGGACACATCTTTGCGCTTTCGCCGAATGGCAAGTATCTGCTTTTCACCCGCAAATCCAAAAAGCCAGCCGATCAGCAGATCAACACCTTGTGGGCTGTGAGCACAACNNAATCCAAAAAGCCGGTGGATCAGCAGATTAATACGTTGTGGGCTGTCAGCACAGCTTCAACTTCGCCATCGCCGATTTATTTGAACGCATCCAACATTGTCCACTTTGCGGCGTGGCTTCCAAACGGCGATAACATGATAGCCTATTCAACCGTTGAACCGCGCACCACCGCGCCGGGCTGGCAGGCCAATAATGATTTATATGAGGTCAACCTAAACGGATCGCCGAGAAAAATTTTGGATTCGAGCAGCGGCGGCGTATACGGATGGTGGGGAATGTCCTTCGCCATTTCGCCGGATGGTAGTATCGCTTATGCGCGGCCCGATAGAATCGGGATGGTGAACATCTCCGGAGGCTACCTCGCTCCCCTGCTCGATATTACGCCGCTTCAAACGCACAGCGATTGGGCTTGGGTTCCTGGAATCAGTTTTGGCGGCGATGGAAAGACGCTTTATTTTGTAGATCATGCGCCCGCGCCGGCGCCGATCACGGATGAAGAATCTCCATACTTCGACTTGAAAGCGAATTCTCTTGTCAATAAATTCACAGCAAATCTAGTCGAACAAGTCGGCATGTTTGCATCGCCGTCCGCTTCACCCGTCCGACCGAACGGACAGGAAAGCGCATACCAGCTGGCATATTTGCAAGCCATCTTCCCGGATCAAAGCCAGACGAGTCGCTATCGCCTCGTTGTCATGGATCGAGACGGATCCAATCACCGAGCGCTTTTCCCGCCGCCCGATTCAACCGGCCTCGAGCCTCAAACTCCGGCCTGGGCGCCGCAACCCATTCAAGGACAAACCGGTGATTTCCTTGCAATTATTTATCAGGGCAATCTCTGGCTGATCGACAGTGGCAATGGACAATCCTTTCAAATCACAGGCGATGGATTGATTACGAACATTGATTGGAAATAGAATCTTGTCATTGCGAGGAGGGCGCTCCTCCCGACGAAGCAATCTCCTCGCCACGCGAGGATTGCCTCGCTCCGCTCGCAATGACATAACACAAACGAGGTATTCATGAGAATTTTGATCACAGGCGCGGCCGGATTTCTAGGCTCCCATCTTTGTGACCGCTTGTTAGCAGACGGGCATGAAGTTGTTGGCATGGACAATTTTGTCACGGGAAGCCGCGAAAATATTGCTCATCTGATGGGCAATGAAAAGTTTACATTCTATAAACACGATATATCCAACTACATTTTCATGCCGGGCAAGATCGACGCGGTTTTGCATTTTGCATCGCCTGCCAGTCCGAACCCGCAATCGCCTTACGCCTATTTCAATCTTCCGATCCAAACCATGAAAGCGGGTGCGCTTGGAACACATAACACGCTTGGAGTTGCCAAAGCGAATAACGCGCGTTTTCTGCTTGCCTCTACCAGCGAAATTTACGGCGATCCGCTCATTCATCCACAGGCTGA
>PLNY01000454.1 GCA_003141915.1 Anaerolineae bacterium
ACAACAGGTGTTATCTCTCGACGAAGATGAAGCCGCAAGCGAGGGAACTCCCCTTGATGAAATACCTGAAATCATTGAAGACCCTTGGACTTTATGTTTGTCATGTGGGGCAATAGAGCAAGGCGTCAATGTTTCAACAGGCTGCAAATGTAATGCGAGTTCCCCAAAAGTGGTTCTTAATCGTCTTTCAGACAAGCTGCTTGAAGGAAGAAGTACGTATGTCACAATAAAACAGTGTGTCTCCTGTGGCGGTCGTAATAGCCAGGGGATCGTACTGCCGGAGCTAACCGGTCAGGATGCTCCGGTCAGCGTATTGGCCACATCTTTATATCAAAACCTACCATCCGCAGATGATGAGAAAATGCGGTTTTTGCCAGGACAAGGACGCAAGCTCCTAATCTTTTCTGACAGTCACCAGGATGCTGCTTTCTTTGCACCCTACTTGGAACGCACGTACCAGCAAATTTTACGACGGCGGTTGATCTTACAAACAATTGAAGAAGACCAGGATGCAAAAGATGGTGATTTACGCATTAAAGATATGGTGAGTCGGGTGAAAAAACGCGCAGAATCCTGTGGATTGTTTCTGCAAACTCGCAGTCGTGATAAACGCAACAGCACTATTTATAAATGGCTGATGCAAGAATTCATTGCACTGGATCGAAGAATCAGCCTGGAGGGATTGGGATTGATTCAATTCAGCCTGATTAAACCAGAAGGATGGCATCCACCTATGCCTTTAATCTCCGATCCGTGGAATCTAACACCGGAGGAAGCGTGGATTTTAATTGTTGTTCTNNGCATCCGCTTCCCTGAAAGCGTGGATCCCAGAGATGATGATTTTGCACCGCGGAATCAAATGTTTTTCATTACAGAAAGTACTCCGGACCCCAAAAGCCATATTTTATCCTGGCTGCCTGCGCGTGGAAATAATCGCCGCTCAGACTTTCTAATAAAATTATTGGCTCAATGTGCGCCAAACTTGGAACAAAAACAAAGAGAGTTAGTTGTAAAACAATCTTTGGAAGGGATTTGGAGAAGTATCACAAAAGACACATCTTGGCGATACCACCTCGTATCTGAACCACTTCAAGGCCAAGGTTTGGTGTATCAAGCGAATCACGAAATGTGGGAAATTGCACCGATCTCATCCGATCAACCAGTTTTTCAATGCTCACGTTGTAAAAGTCTGACCACACTCAACCTGAAAGGCATCTGCCCTAACTACAAATGTGATGGCGTACTAAAGCCTGTAGATTTTCAATCCGAGACCTGGCGTGAAAACCATTACCGGAGGTTGTACCAGACCCTTATCCCAATTCCTCTATCTGCTGAAGAACATACCGCCCAATGGTCGGCAGATTCCGCGCTAGAAAAACAGCAGAATTTTGTTGATGGTGAAATAAATATATTGAGTTGTTCCACAACATTTGAACTTGGCGTAGATGTCGGTGAACTGCAGGCGGTATTAATGAGGAACATGCCTCCGTCCACTGCGAACTATGTGCAACGCGCCGGACGAGCTGGCCGGCGTACTGATTTCGCTGCATTCGCAATGACCTTTGCTCAGCGTCGATCGCATGATTTAGCTTACTTTTCTCACCCAGAAAAAATGGTAGCAGGGTTGATCCGCCCACCAACGATCAGCTTAGAGAATGACAAAATTATTCGCCGTCACGTTCATTCTGTTTTATTTGCCAGTTTCTTTCGCTGGGCGAAAGAGCAGAATGACGCTCTGTATAAAACCGGCGGCGATTTTTTCTGCGAAAGTGCTGGTATGACAAGCGGCGCCGCCCTTTTGAGAGAGTATATCCTGACCTATCCCAACGCAGTAAGAGAAGCATTGAACCGCCTTTTACCTGAAGGCATGCGTGAGATGTTCGATGTCGATCATTGGGGATGGATAATTAACCTGACAAATATTGGTGCTAAAGCCGACCCACTCCAGGAAGATCCGGTAATGGATCGTGCAGAGGCGGAGATGAAAGGAGATTTAAAGGATATTGAGAAAGCGTTGGAAGAGACACTGAATAGCGACTCACGCTTCAGATATGCCCAAGCAGACCGTCTAAGACAAATGGGGGAAACCATTAGCAATCGCGATCTCCTAGGTTATCTTGGATCTCATAATATTTTGCCAAAGTATGGTTTTCCAACTGACGTGGTCGAACTGCGAACTAATCATTTGCATATCCCCGAGGCAAAACAGATTGAACTACAGCGGGATCTACGTATTGCAATCACTGAGTTTGCTCCAGGGGCAGAGGTTGTAGCGGCAAAGCGCGTTTGGGTTAGCGGAGGCCTTTATAAACCACTTACAAAACAGTGGCCGGTTTATTCTTATTCAATTTGTTCCAAGTGCAATGGCATTTTTACGACTTTGGGAAGTGAAATTGACATCTGCCCGCGATGTGGTGAAAATTTTAAGGGTGTGGGTTCCAACCGGACTTTGAAAAAATTTATTGAACCTGAATTTGGTTTCGTTGCGAAAAACCAGGAGCCACGCGCATCTAGAGAAAGCAGACCGATCCGTATTTATGGATCCAGAGTCTATTTTGCGGAATATCGAATTCCAGGCAAAGAGGATCTGCCTACAAGCGACCTTCAGCCTTTTGAAAGCTTGGTTTCTCCGAAAATCAATATCAGCCAGAGATATTCCCGATATGGGTGGCTGGTAGTGATCAACGACGGGAAATCAAAAGCAGGGTTTCGTA
>PLNY01000255.1:0-3337 GCA_003141915.1 Anaerolineae bacterium
AGTATGGAATATTGACCGCCCGGCTTAGATACTGAATTGGTGAAAGCATTTCAAATGCGAAGGTGGGGTGCTTTTTCATGATGGCCCATTCTTCATCTGTCAGCTCGTCGGATTTGAACAGGATTGTATCTGGAACACCCAATTTGCCGATATCATGCAATAAGGCCCCTCGTCGAATATGCATCAGCATATCGCCGGGAAAACCGAAATCAGTGGCCAGCGTCATCGTCATATCCACCACGCGTTTCGTATGGTCCCCAGTTTCTTCATCTCGCATATCCATCGCACGGGACCAGCCTTCAATGGTGGCATCATAGGCCAGCATCAGTTCGCTGTTACTGCGCTGAAGATCATCGAACAATTCGATGTTGTCAACGGTGACAGCCGCCCGTTGGGCAAGGGTTTCCAGAAAGCCGAGCCACTCCGGTTCGGGGTTGAGCGTTGATCGTTGGAAGACTTCCAGCACGCCTTTGATCTGTCCCTTGGCAATGAGCGGCACACAGTAATAACTTGTAAAGCTTTCAGCGGTTGCAAATTTTCTTAATGATGGATTGTCGGTTTCGGCTTTCAGATTCTCGATATGGATGGCATGGCGTTCCAATGCCGCACGGCCAGCGTATCCTTCGCCCAGGTGCAAATATCCCTTTTCGAGGTTCTGAGTGTAGAAACCGCGTCCCGCGTGGAATTCGAGCTGGTTTATGAAGGGATTGAGAATTAGCACATCCGCTGCATCCACCTTCAATTGATTGATCACCTGCATCAACAGCATATCCAGACTGACTTTCAAATCAAAGTTGGATGTAATGATCTGGTCAATATTTTTCAAAGCGGTGAGCCTTTCCAATTGCAGGTGGATCTGTTGCTCGGCTTGTTTTCGTTGAGTGACATCTTCCATGATGATTTGAATCTGTCCGACATGTTCATATTCATCGAAGATAGGGGCAAACTGCATTTGCATGCGAATGGATTTATCCCATTTGCTGGTATAAGGATGTTCAGTGCGGATGGCTTGCGCAGTATCCACAACCTTTTGAAAATCGGCGGAGATGCCCGCCTCAATCAGCGGCTGGAAGGTCAGGACATTAATGCTCTTGGTGGCCTCTGCCGACGGCGAGCCAAGGATCTGCAATGCGGCAGGGTTAACTTCGAGGATCTCGCCTTGTGGATTGACGAGAAGAATTCCCACCGGCGCATTTTCAAATAACGAGCGATATTTCTCCTCGTTCTCGCGCAACACTTTTTCCGCCAGCTTACGTTCGGTGATGTCATGGCTCATGCCGACCAAGCCATAGATTTTGCCTTGGGCGTCCCGTAACGGCACTTTGTTGGTAGAGAGCCATCTTGAGTTGCCGTCAGCATTGATGGTGAACTCTTCGTGCTCAAGCAGCGCTTGACCGGACTGGAAGAGCGCCTGCTCATCGGCGAAATACCCGGCCGCTAGTTCTTGCGGTAATACATCAAAGTCTGTTTTGCCAACTGAGTTCTCGGGCGTGGATAATCCCCGCAGACGAGCAAGTGCTGGGTTGGCCATGATGAACCGGCCATCAGTATCCTTGGCATATATGTAATCTGGCGCATTATCGATCAGCGAGCGCAATAGATTGCGTTCTTGTGCCAGCGCCTCCTCCGCCTGCTTGCGTTCGGTAATATCGCGGGAAATGCCAAACGTTCCAACGATTTGCCCTTCCCGATTTTGGAGCGGCATCTTGGTGGTGGAGACCCATGCCACTCGCCCATCAGGCCACATTTCTTTTTCCTCCTTGCCCACCAAAGGCTGACCGGATCGCAGGATAGCTTGTTCATCCTCGTAGGCTGGCCGGGCGTGTTCTACTGTACAAAAGTCGAAATACTTTTTGCCAACCGCTTGGGCAGGATCGTTTATGCCAAACCGACGAGCGGCAGCCTGATTAATCCGGATAAAGCGGCTCTCTGCATCCTTGAAGTAAATGGGGTCCGGAAGATTGTCCATCAGCGTGTACACTAGATTGCGTTCTTGCACCAGCGCCTCTTCCGCCAGTTTGCGCTTGGTAATATCCTCATAAGTTCCAAGCATCCCTGTAATCTGGCCCTCCACATTCCGAAGCGGGATCTTGCTGGTACGTAACCAGCGGTTACCTCCATCCGGTCCCGTTTGAGACTCTTCGTAATTAAGTTTCAACGCTCCGGTTTCCATGACCCAACGATCATCGGAACGATATGTCTCCGCCTGCTCCGCCCAAACCATTTGAAAATCATCCTTGCCAAGGAGTTCGTCCGGCGATTGCAGGCCTGCATCACGAGCAAACGAACGATTGCAGCCTTGAAAAATTAAGTTTCGATCTTTCCAGAATACTCGCACTGGAATTGTGTCCAGGACGGTCTGCAACATCTGCTGTGATTCTTGCATCGTCCGCTCCGCGTGCTTGCGCTCGATGATCTCTTGTTGAGCCTGCTCGAACAAACGCGAATTGTCAATGGCAACGGCAACTTGGTTGGCAAGCGTTTCGAGGAACTTGGCCTGCGGTTCGAAATCGCGCTCCGCCTGAGAGGCCAATCCAAGCACGCCGATGATCTCCGTCCCGCTGCGCAAAGGCAGAGCGGCAAAGGAACGGAAACCCGCCTTTTTGCACTCTTCCCACGCGCAGCGCATATCGGTGTAAATATCGCGCGAGTAAAGCGGTTTGCCTTCACGCACGGCCAGCCCACACAAGCACTCCCCGACGCGGTGCTCTGGGAGCATCCCGCCGAATTTATTTGCTGCGTCTTCCGGCCCAATGCCAGCCAGGGTCAGTTTCTCGCCATCCCGCAGGAAGAGGAAGGCCAAGTCCGAGTGGACAGCCTCCAGCATCCCCTTCACCGAGGTAGCCGAAATTTCATCCAGCGAGAGTGTGCTGCTGACTGCACGCCCTAGCTCATTAAGGGCGGACAGTTCATCGGCGCGCTGGCGGATTTCCTCTTCCGCCCGCTTGCGCTCGGTGATGTCGCGACTTAAAGCTAAGAATCCTTCTGGTTTTCCTTGACCATCCCTTTGAACAGTAATATTCATTTCTCCCGGGAAACGGCTGCCGTCTTTTCTGACCAGCGAATATTCAATGTCCCGAATCATACCGGTTGCCAATGTGAGCCGCATATTTTTCTGCGCCTTTTCTTGCTCATCTGGCGCAATAAGTTCAAAGGCATTCTTGCCTATTATTTCCTGGGGATTTTCATACCCCAGCATCACTGTGGATTGGGGGTTAGCCATGGTAATCCTGCCATTCATATCGGTGACCGTAATTGCATCGGGAGATGTTTCAACTAGATTGCGGAATTTTTCCTCGCTCTTGTACAGTTCATCTTCCGCCTGCTTGCGCTGGGT
>PLNY01000255.1:3355-3811 GCA_003141915.1 Anaerolineae bacterium
TGAAGTTCCCGGAAGGCATCCTGGTTTGCGGCGATATCTTTGAACAGGCTGATTTCCCATAACTTCTTCCCCAGGAATTCTGTATGGGAATAGCCCAGCAATTTTGTGACGAACGGATTGGCGTCCACGATATCGCCCGCGTCGGCGTCCAAGATCAAAATACAATCCTGGGCGGCTTCAAACAAACGCCGGTAACGAAGCTCTGAGTTTTTCATTGACAGCTTAGCGGCATTGCGTTTTGCAGATAAAGATTGAGCTTTTTCTTTTTTCGCTTTGGATATGATGGATGTTGATCCNNAAGAATGCATACTAACCCTCATTAACAAGATTATAACCCCGAACATAATTCAGCAACATGACCATAAATCGGTTCTCCGGGAATCGCCGTGATTAAATCTTTTGGACGCGGATTACACAGATGAACACGGAAAATAAACGGATTTTTCAAGGCCTTTT
>PLNY01000067.1 GCA_003141915.1 Anaerolineae bacterium
TTGGCGTCAATCAAACCCGCGCCCGTGAGCAAACGAACCTTCGTCGCATCCTTGACCACATGATAATTTGAAATCAAATAACCATCGTCCGTGATGAAAAAGCCCGTGCCATTGGCTCTGGGACTATCGGGTGAAGTGGGATTGTCAGAACCAGATTCTTTGCGCGGCTTAAACTCGCGTGCCAACTGCTGCCCTTCGGCGATTTGGTCGGGAGTCATTGAACCGGCAACGCTATCTCGATTTTTAATGGCGTCGCTGTCTCCTTGCGCAGCAGCGAGGTTAGACCACTTGTAGGCCTCGACATAATCCTGCGGCACACCTCTGCCGAGGCTATACAAAAAGCCGAGATTGGATTCTGCGTCGGCATTACCTTGCTCGGCGGCCATGCGAAACCATTTGGCTGCTTCCGTGAAATCTTGCGGCACACCTTGGGCAATTTCATATATCACGCCTAGCTCATGCTGCGCATCGCCATTGCCTTGCTCTGCCGCCTTACGAATCCACTCAATCGCTTCAGCATAATCTTTTGGTGAAGTAGCTATGGAAAGATACGTCATCCCGTAATCGAATTGAGCTTTCGCATCGCCTTGCTCCGCTAGTGCCTGGTCTTTGGATTCTTTCAATTCCTGCACGAGCGCGATGTCATGCCATTTGTCCGCTTCTGTTTTGTCTTGTGGAATGCCAAAACCATTCGCGTAACACGCACTGAGATTATTCTCGGCGTCAACATTTCCTTGGTCGGCTGCCTTGCGAAACCATTTGACCGCTTCAACCGCGTTCGTCTCCACGCCTTGACCATATTCATACATCAAACCGAGATTGAGTTCTGCGGCATCGTCACCTTGTTCAGCCGCTTTGCGAAACCAGTAAGCTGATTTCGCCACATCTTTCTCCACACCATCGCCATTGTAGTAGCAAAGACCGACACCGTATTGAGCATAGACAAGTCCTTGTTGGGCTGCCTTGCTGAACCATTTGAACTCCTCCTCGTAGTCTTTTGATACGCCCATATCACCAAAATGGTAAAAACGACCGATAGTGTATTCAGCAACTGTGTATCCCTGGTCGGCTGCTTTACGAAACCATCGCAACGCTTCCGCATTATCTTGGGCAACGCCTTTTCCATTTTGATACATCGTTCCGACGTTAAATTGTGCTTCAGGCAATCCTTGCTCCGCCGCTTTCCGAATCCAGATTATATCTTCATGCCGGTTGGTCTGCCCAGCTACACCCCACCCGTATAGCATCCCCAACTGGTATTGCGCCACTGGGTCGCCGCTTTCCGCCTTGGTTTTGATGACGGTAATATCCGCTTGAGACACGGCGCTTGTGCGAAAGGCAACCGCAACGCCGGTGTCACCGTTTGTCCTCGTTGTCCTCGTGATAGTGGTTGTTGACACCTTGCTCAACCATGCGGCTATTGCTTGAGAACGGGTCCAGTTGGTGCCGCTTGAAGAAACTGGCTCCCAATTTGACTGGTTGGTTCCCGACGCATTCGTGGTGGGCTGTTGCGCGGGCAATTGAACGGCGACTGCCAGCAGCACCAGCAGCGCACACGGCAAAGGATTTGCCTTCATGCCGCGAGTTTAGCGGGATTCGACGGGTAAGGCAAGTTTCGGCAATTTGAGGATGGTCGCGTAAAGTTCATAAACCTTACCGGCGAGATAACCATTCTAAAAAGCGATGTCCCGCCTGCGATGCGAGCAAAGCTCTAGCCTCAAAAGAATCAAGCTTCGGGTCAAGAAACACAATCGGAACAAAGTTATCAACAAACTGGCCAGAGTGAAAGCGGTTCACCGCCTCTGCTAAAGACTCTGGCGTGATTTCTTTGGAATCAACAACAATAAATTCATCATCGCCAGGATTATTGCTTATCACCAATTGGTTTTCAATTTTCATAATCGTGCTTTGTGGTCTAACAAATATCTGTTAAACAGCATTGGCATAAGGCTGTAAAATCTTGGATAAAAAGATGGCAAGAAATCCGAGAAACAAAAGCACATTCCGAGCGCGATAGAAAGTCGCGGCTTTAGTAGTTGCCACCTCTCGATCTCCGCCAAGTAACTCCATTTTTTCAAGATATTGCTTTCGCAGAGCTTGTGTCTGCGTCCGATCCAAAAGCTCCGGCCCAGTCGCATTGTAGTATGGCCCAGGACCACTGTTAAGAGCCTCCGTCAAATTCCCGACCGTTTCAGCCGATTCCAACCAACGATAATTTATGCTCCTGACCACGAGAACCTCCTCAAGATGCATGATGCCAACAAAGAATGATGCCGCTAACAACAAAAGTGAAATCGGCTCAAGTGTCGAAACTCCAAACTCCAACTTTTGAGGATGATAATTCTGGACAATATATGCAAAAAGCGCACCCGCAACTCCGCAGACGAAGTAATCAAATTTCTCTGATGACCCCTGCAATTGACCAAAATAATCTGTGCTGCGAGTGCTCACGGATGCTATCTAATATATCATTCGACTGCACTGTGCGGTGCGATCTTTTCCATGATTTTGAGCTTAACCCGCCTTTTCAGTTTGTCCACATTGATTTTTGTTCCAATCCGCCAGGTCCTGTTGAACCGTCCGTTCGTCCATCGCAAAATGAATTCAGGAAAAGAGCCGTTCAAGNNGTTGCCCCTGCGGAATTCGGAATTAAAAGTTCAACCACGTTCGCAGGCGTTGATTTAACAATTGCAAATCGGCAGTTGCCAGTTTCCCGACAATTTTTACGACGAGCCTTTCTTCAACGGTGGCGAGTTGCGCTTTGACGCCGGAAGGCACGTTCAATCCCGCCGCGCGCCATTCCGCGAGGGTAAATCCGTGTTGGCCAGAACCGATGAAATAGGAGCCAGAAACAAATCCGCGCCGTTGCGTCCAATCACGAT
>PLNY01000080.1 GCA_003141915.1 Anaerolineae bacterium
AGCTATTCAATTGCTTCGCTTGCGGAGGAAACCTTTTCGCTTCCCCCCAACCTTACTCATGAGAAGGCTATGTATAGACTACTACTTTTCACGGTGCCAAAATAGTACCGTTTGTCATGTGTTTTTTGGAAGAAGGTAAGATTGGCTCGTAAATCGGCGGGACGACGGCGAAAGCGCGGTTGAATAGGATGATGGAGGGCAATTCATGGTAGGCCGAACGGTTTAGCTTACCGTCCGTCGCGTGATACCCCCGAAGGGGGCTGGATGCGTATTGGATAGCGGTTTAATAACATATTGTTGGGTGACGATTATTCGTCATAAACCACCTCCTGTTTAAGCGGAATCGAATCGGCTGCTCCGCGTCTGGTGACGCAGATGGCCGCCGCGCGGGTCGCTATCTTTAAACAGGTTTCGATGGGTTGTCCCTTTANNAACTTTTGGGCGATGAAATATCCGATAAAGGTATCCCCGGCCGCGGTGGTATCCACCGCTTTGACTTTTTCCGCAGGGACGGAGATTTTTGTTTGCTGGTCAGCGTAGATCACGCCATGCTCACCCAGCGTGAGGATCGTTGCGGATCGGGGAAACCGCTGGAGCATGGCTGCGAGTATCGCTTCGGGTTCTGCTTCCCCGATCAGTTCCCGGCCTTCGATTTCATTGATAATGAAGTAATCTACTTTTTCCAGAGGACAACCCAAAACTCTGTTATCCATTGGCGCCGGGTTCAAGAAAATAGTCAGGCCTTGTTTTTTGGCCTGGTCAATGATCTCTGAAATGGAGCTTATTTCATTTTGTAGCAAAAGGCAGTCGCCCGAATTAAAATGATCGAGCACTCGTTTGACATCTTCTTCTGTAATTTCCCGGTTTGTCCCGCTGTGAAGGATAATGGAATTCTGTCCATTTTTATCCACCTGAATAATGGCATGGCCTGACGGCCCACTTTTTGCGACTTCTACATAGTCAGTGTTTACTCCGGCAGTTCTTAAACAAGTGATTAAAGCTTCTCCGTCCCGGCCAATTTTTCCGGCGTGGAATACCTGCGCCCCGGCGTTCGCCAGCGCGATGGATTGGTTCAGCCCTTTTCCTCCGCAAGTCAGGCGATATTTGTCCGAAGTGATGGTTTCACCCGGCTGGACAAAATGCTCCACCTCATAAACATGGTCAAAATTTAATGAGCCGAAATTGAGCACCTTCATGAAGGAAAGCCTCTCTTAGAAATTTACTCCCGATTGTAAAATGATATTTGTATACGGCGTGCACTCGCCGGTTCGGATGATCGCTTTTGTGTCTTTGGTCAATTTCTTGAATTCTTCATGGCTGACGAGTTCCACGGGAATGCCTTTCGTCAGAGCAAGGATTTCCTGGTACATCGCCGGGCTTTTCGTGACGATCTCCTGCGCCAGGATGATCTTTTCCACCACCAGCTCATTCAATAATGGCTTCAGCACATCCATGAATTTCACAACGCCCTTTGTGATCGACAGGTCGATCCGTTTGACGTTTTTATCAATCGGCAAGCCCTCATCACACACTACGATCCTGTCGGTATGGCCGAGAGAACCCATGACGTTTAATAAATCCTGGTTTACGATCCCGTCTTTTTTCATGCGACCTCCTATTCCAGATTAAATGCTTTGGACAACGCCTTATGCATCGCTTCAACCGGCGCATCCAGCCCTGTCCACAACTTGAAGCCAATGGCTCCCTGATAGACCAACATTCCCAGGCCGTCGACGATCTTCGCGCCCTGATCCTGCGCTTCTTTCAGAAAGGGAGTCATGGGTGTATGGATCACATCGCAGACAATCATTTCTGAACCGATAGAAGCATAATTGATATCCGGTTTTTCATGGACATTCGGGAATAGGCCAATCGAGGTGGCGTTGACCAGAATGTCCGTATCTTTAGGGATGGAATATTGCCCTTGCCATTGAATGAAATTTGCTTCTGTTGGCGTTTTCGAATTCAAGAGTTCGGTTAATACCTTGCCGCGTTCAGACGAACGATTCACAATGGTGATCTGTTGTGCGCCTGCCAGCGCCAACTCCACCGTAATCGACCGGGCGGCCCCGCCCGAGCCAAGCACCAGCACCTTTTTGCCTTTGGGGTTAACCTTCGCATCATGCGTCAGCGCATGCATAAACCCCTTGCCGTCCGTGTTTTCGCCAATCAGCTTTTCTCCTATGCGGACGACGGTATTCACTGCGCCCATTAAAGCTGCATCCGGTTTGACTTCGTCGAGGTATTTCAATACTTCCACTTTATGCGGAATGGTTAGATTGATCCCTTTCATATTGAACGCCCGCACTCCCTGCATGGCAGCGCCTAAATCTTGCGGATACACTTCAATGGTCAGGTAGCGCCAATTCAGGTTCAAGGCCTGAAAACCTGCCTCCTGCATCACTACGGTGGGATTTTCCGAAACCGGGTGTCCAAAAACGCNNCATGCAACTTCACTTGATAAATTAGCAAGCCTAATGAACCTCGAATAAGAGGCATTTTACCGCGCTATTTCTTTGAGAGCGAAATATGCGAACATTGATTTCGTATCACTTCCAGTTTCGATACTCTCGAGGCGATGGTCGCGGCATTCATCCAACCTTTTATGTTATAATCCCGTCGCTTCGTTGAGAAGCACATCTTGCCTGGGACGGGCATCAAGCGTCCCTAAGCGGGTCATCATCCCCGCTAAACTCACTCCGTTCCACGCCAGAAAAACTGCGCGCTTGGAGAACGGAAATTCAAGGAGAGCCATGGCTGTTATTTCTATGAAAGCCCTGCTTGAGAGCGGCGTCCATTTTGGACATCGCACCAACAAGTGGGATCCGCGCATGAAGCCGTACATCTTCACCGAACGTAACGGCATTCATATTATTGATCTTCAGCAGACGGTCAAGCTGTTGAATCAGGCCTATAACCTGGTCCGCGATACCGTCTCGGCTGGCGGAACCGTTATGTTTGTAGGCACCAAACGTCAGGCGCAGGATACGGTGAAGGAAGAGGCGGACCGCTGCGGAATGCCTTATGTCACGGAGCGCTGGTTGGGTGGCATGCTCACGAACTGGTCCACCATGTATGCACGTATCCAGGAACTGGAACGTCTTGAGCAGTTGCGTGACACGGGTGAAATCAGTCGCCTCACCAAGAAGGAAGGCTTGCTCATTCAACGCGAGATTGATCGCCTGCTCATCCGCTTATCGGGCGTTCGAAAGATGAAACGCCTGCCAGAGTTGATTTTTGTGATTGATGTCGGCCGTGAAGATGCGGCGGTGCATGAAGCGAATTTGCTTAACATCCCCGTCGTTGCGCTCGTGGATACGAACTGCAATCCGCAGGGCGTGGATTATGTGATCCCATCCAATGACGACGCAATCCGCGCCATCAAATTGCTGGTGGCGAAAGTTGCGGATGCCGTATTGGAAGGCAAGGCCATGCGCAAAGAAGACGAATCGGCTGAAGAAGCAGCCGCGTCCACTCCTGTTGCCGAGGCCAGGACGGAAAAGCCCAAGGGACGCAGAGGGCCGAAGGTGGTTGACACCGATGAAGTGGTTGATGAAGATGCCCTGCTCGGTAAGGCCACGCTGGCTAAGTTGAGCGCGACGCGTAAGCCGGATGATCCTGTGCCTCAAATGGATAAGCCCGAAGAGCAGCCCGCTGAGCCAAAGCCGGCGGAATAGTCCGCGCTTGGAACAAGGAAATTAAATAAAATGGAAATTACTGCTGATATGGTGAAAGAGTTGCGCGCCGCGACAGGCGCCGGTGTATTGGATTGCCGCAAGGCGCTTCAGGAAGCAAATGGCGACTTCGAAAAGGCTGTGGATTTTCTGCGTGAAAAAGGCATGGCCACTGCCGCCAAACGCGCCGACCGCGAAGCCTCCAACGGAGTCGTG
>PLNY01000441.1 GCA_003141915.1 Anaerolineae bacterium
TAATGATTGTTTTTTCCCTTGTTTTAGCTATAAAAGGGGATTTTATTTATGTATTGTGGCAAAATTCCGCCTATTTGTTTCGATAGTATTAATACGGTGTAAAAAGGGTTTAAGCTTATTTTCATCGGAATATATCTTTAAGAAGGGAAAAGGATTCTTTAAAGGTAAATTTATATGTTTGAAAGTATAAAAACCATTCTTGATAAACAGTTCATAGCTTAGATTCAAATAACTTTTAATATGAATAAAAGTCAAAACAATAATTTCACTATTGCCTGCGATATGGATGACGTTCTTATGGCGCCTCATACGTATATAGAATTCTCTAAATATCTTGGAATATATGAACTATTTTCTGTGCCGCTTATAGAGTATAAATCAGGCAAAAGATCGTTTGAATCTCTCTTGAATAATTGGTTTAATATAATGACTCAGTTAAGTACAAATGACAGAAAGGATGCTATTAAACACGTTATAAACACGATTTCTGAAAAGACATATCGGTTTGTGAAAAATTCTAAAAAGCTTGGCAGATTTATTATTGTAAGTAATAACGACGGCGATCTGGTCAAATCGATAGCTGAGAAACTCAATGTTGAATATATTGCAGTTAACAAATATATCTTTGAATTTTGTCTTATTACGCAAAGAAAAAGTGAAGCTATTATAAAACGCAAAATTAATATTGATGCAGCTATAACAGATGATCCGGTAAATGAAAAAGATTTTCTCGATCTGCCTGCCGGGAATGGGAGTAAAATTTCATGCGGAATTATACTTTGCAGGAATGACATTTCCCCTGATCTCTACGGTATTCAATATTCGCAGTATAAAATAGTTAGTACCCTTGATGAGGTTTATGAAAAGTTAGTTATAATAAAAAAGGATTTAGGGGAAAAGCCGATTCAATAAAATTATTTTCAATTGTTATATTAATCCCCAAACCATTTGGCTGTATTTAAAGTCAAACTATAAAAGATATCCTGTAACTAAAAATGAGATATTTTAGTCTATTAATCATTATAACCGGTTTTAATAGCATAAACAATTAAATTGGGAGGTACTAAATGAAAATGTCATTTTTAAATATTTTGTTGATTTCTGCGTTTATTCTTTTTATTTCTATAGCGTATGCTTCAGATAGAATCACCAAAACTTATAGTTATAAAGATTTTACTGCCGTTGAAGTCAGTTCCGGAATGTATTTGACGGTTACACAATCAGATTCTTACGGCATTGAAGTTATTGCCGATCAAAAAGACTTTGAATATTTAAGGGTTGAGAAGGACGGAAATGCTTTAAAGTTCTATATAAAGAAAGATTTCTTCTTGTTCGATTGGGGAAGACATCATAAGATTGAAGTAAATATTAAAATGCCTGCTCTAACAGGTGCAGACTTAAGCGGTGGATCAACAGGAAGTTTTACAATGGATGTACTATCTAAAAAATTCAGTGCGGAACTTTCAGGTGGTTCTTCTATCAATGGGAATTTAAAATGCGGGAAAATTGAACTGGAATTGTCCGGCGGCAGTATAGCTGAGTTATCAGGGCATGGAAAAAATCTAAAGGTTGATGGCTCAGGGGGCAGTATTTTTAAACTGAAAAACTTTGCCGTTAACGATGTAGATGCGGAACTTTCCGGCGGTTCACAAGTAGCAATAACTATGAACGGGACTCTAAATACCCAACAAAGCGGCGGCTCTCATTTAACTTATTATGGTAATGCATCTTTAGGCGATACGGATTTCAGCGGCGGGTCCGGAGTATCTAAAAGCAGATAATTTGGCTAAAAAATATTCTCCCTATTATGCTCCTGCAATTCAGGCTTGAATGCAGGAGCTTTTTATTTTTAGTATCTATTATTTTGCTTTTTTAATTATAGAGCTTATTTTCAACATGTCATAAATTATAATTAGTCAGACATGCTAAAAACACTTTTAGTTATTCCGCCGTTTACACAGGTTAACACGCCTTACCCTTCAACAACATATCTTGCGGGATATTTAAAATCAAATGAGTATGAGGCAAGAAGTTTTGACCTATCACTTGCAGTTTTTTTGAGGATATTTTCGAAAGATGGATTAACCGGAATATTTTCAGAAGTTAAAAATTCCTACTATAGGGATGATTTTATAGAACGTGCTCTATCGCTTGAAGACATCTATATCAATTCTATTGAATCAATAATTAATTTTCTTCAGGGTAAAAACCTAAATTTTGCCTATAGAGTTGTAGGAGAAAATTACATTCCTCAAGGCGAGTCTTTTACCAGACAAATAAATGAAAAGGAAGCGTTCGGCTATTTCAGTCTGCATGATAAGGCTAAATATTATTCTTCTCTTGTCATTGATGACCTGACGGAAATTATTAAAAAGACAATAACCCCACATTTCGGATTGAGCCGTTACGCAGAAAACATTGCCGTCAGTCCGCCTTCTTTCGATCCTATTTTATTTGAGCTTGAACGCCCGTTAAACTTCATTGAAAATATCATTGTTGAAGAAACAGAAAAAATCATTAGAGATTACCAGCCGGATTTAATCGGTTATACTATTCCTTTTCCCGGCAACTTTCTTGGAGCTTTGATCTCATCAAAATTTATCAGGGAAAATTATCCTGCAGTCAAAATTGTACTTGGCGGCGGTTACATAAATACCGAGCTAAGAAGCTTATCGGATAAACGCATTTTTACGTATGTTGATTTTATTACTTATGATGATGGCGAACTTCCGCTGTTTAATATCGTAAAAAACCTTGAAGCAAAGGAGCAGAATAAACAGTGGGTAAGGACTTTAATGCTTAGTAATAATGAATTAGATTATAAAGATAATTCAATGCAGAAAATTGTTAACCATAAGGATCTTCTCCCGCCTTCAATTGCAGGTATTGAGCCTGATAAATATGTTGCCATTACGGAAATGTTAAATCCAATGCACAGGATTTGGTCTGATGGATACTGGAATAAATTAATGGTGGTGCATGGCTGTTACTGGAGCAAGTGCACATTCTGCGATGTGAATCTTGATTATATTGGAAGATACTCTCCTGCTAATGCTTGCACGATTGTTGACTGGATGGAAGATATGATTGCTCAAACGGGCAGAACATCGTTCCATTTTACCGACGAAGCTGCGCCTCCATCGATATTAAAGGAACTATCGATTGAGCTTCTCAAACGTAAACGTACTGTGAGTTGGTGGGGAAATATCCGGTATGAAAAAGCTTTTACAAAAGATCTTTGTAGATTAATGGCGGCTTCAGGTTGTGTCGCTGTTAGCGGAGGACTTGAAGTAGCAGATGAAAGGCTGTTAAAGCTAATTAATAAAGGGGTTACTCTTGAACAGGCTGCTATTGTATGCCGTAATTTTAGAGATGCCGGAATTATGGCGCATTCCTATTTAATGTATGGGTTTCCTTCTCAAACCGAACAGGAGATAATTAACAGCCTCGAACTTGTAAGACAGTTCATTAGTCTCAATCTTTTTCAATCAGGGTTCTGGCATTTATTTACACTTACGACTCATAGTCCTATTGCTAAAAATGCAGAAGCATTTAAAGTAAAAGTCCTATCCTCAACTGATAATCCTTTTGCAAATGATAATCTTGAACATTTTGATATGACAGGAATAAATTATAAAAAATATTCAGAAGGCTTAAAGAAAGCGCTGTACAATTTTATGCATGGAATAAGCTTGGACCGGGACGTTCAAAAGTGGTTTGATTTTAAAGTGGCAGCGCCTACTGTAGAGAAGGATTTGATAAATAATTTTCTATTAAATAATTCATACAAGAAGGATGAGATGAACGCGTATGTAATTTGGTTGGGTAGTGCGCTTACTATAAAGAAAGTGAACTCAAAAGAAAGCGAACTTTCATTAGATACAGTTTCATTGCATGCAGAATGGTTTGTGAGTACAAAAATTGCCGGATGGATTAAATATATTTCAGAAAATTGTATAGTCAATTCAGGAAACAGGATATTGCTCCACGATTTAGTGAAGAATTTTCCGGGAAACGAAAATAAATTTAATGAGTTTATTAATTCGGAAGTTTGGAAAGAGCTTAGAGAAACCGCTTTGCTTTTAGTATAAATGAGAGGATTGTTATGGGAAATAATTCGACAACGAAATTAGATATTGCTACTTTTGGTTCAGGGTGTTTTTGGTGTACCGAAACAATTTTTGATGGACTTAAAGGGGTTCATTCGGTAGTTTCCGGTTATTCCGGAGGGAATATTCCAAATCCTTCATACGAGGCTGTGTGTTCAGGAAAAACCGGTCATGCAGAAGTTTGCCAAATAACTTACGACCCGCAAATTATTTCTTATGATGAATTGCTGGAAATTTTCTGGAAAACTCACAATCCAACTACGTTAAACCAACAGGGGAATGATATTGGAACTCAATACCGTTCGGTTATCTATTATCATAATGAGGAGCAAAAAAAGAAGGCAGAACATTATAAAGACGAATTAAATAAAACCGGGGCATGGAATAATCCTGTCGTCACAGAAATTACAGTGTTTAGCAAATTTTACAAAGCAGAAGAATATCACCAGCATTATTTTGCAAGAAATCCATATCAAGGCTATTGTTCTTTTATTATCGCGCCAAAAGTAGAAAAGTTTCGAAAAGTATTTAAAAATAAATTAAAAAGTCAGTAATTAAAAAAGTTTAACAGTCATGAGAAAACGGGATCAGAGGAGTTAAGGTCGTTTTATCTCTTTATTAAAGATAATTTACTATTCAATGTAAACTTATTATATTTCAAAACAATAATTTAAAAACAAATTAAGCAGACTATGAAAGGTATTATATTAGCCGGCGGATCAGGTTCAAGACTTTTCCCGATAACGAAAGTCTACAGTAAACAATTGGCAATAATCTATGATAAACCGTTAATATATTACCCTCTCTCTGTTTTAATGCTGGGGGGAATAAAAGAAATTCTAATAATTTCTAATGAGAATACGATTCCTTTATATAGGCAGTTATTTGGAACAGGTTCTCATCTCGGATTATCAATTGAATATGCTTTACAAGAAGCTCCCAGGGGCATTGCTGAATCATTTATTATAGGTGAAAAATTTATTAACGGCGATAATGTAGCTCTTATTCTTGGAGATAATATTTTTTACGGTTCACTTAACTTTTTTTATAATAGTCTCCAAAATAATAAAGGCGCAACAATATTCGGATACCGGGTAAATGATCCGCAAAGATACGGCATAGTTGAATTCGATAAGGAAGGTACTGCTATATCAATCGAAGAAAAGCCTGAACTGCCAAAATCTAATTTTGCCGTTCCCGGTATTTATGTTTATAATAACGAGGTTATTAAAATTTCTAAAAATTTAAAGCCTTCTGCAAGAGGAGAACTGGAAATAACGGATGTAAACAGGGAATATCTTAAAAGAGGACAGCTTAAAGTTGAAAAAATCGGCAGAGGGGTTTCATGGCTTGATACCGGAACTCCGGAAGCATTATTGCAGGCATCTAACTTTTTCGGAGTAATTGAACAAAGGCAGGGTCTTAAAGTGGGATGTATTGAAGAAATTGCATTTCGTATGGAATTTATTAGCCGTAATGATTTTGAGTCTTTAGTGAATTCACTTCCTAAATGTTCCTACAGGGAATACTTAGAAAGACTTTTGAAAGATTCTTAATTTATTTAATCTTTTCCGGGTCTAATTCCCCGCTGCTTGCGGCGGAATCTTGACTCAGTATTTGTGTTCAGATACCCCGTCCGCTTGCGGCGGGGTAGTTCATTGAGGAAAATCCGAAAATGTCAGATTATATTCTCAGTTGTTGCTCCACGGCGGATATGCCGGTCTCGCCGGAAACTATCGAACGCATTGTTGAACTGACGCGTCATGCGCTGACTGAGTAGATAATCGGCGCGCAGTTCCAATTATTTTTTGTCATGTGCTAATCCTACCCTGCTTTATCATGGTCCCTTGCATAACATCAGTCAAATAAGAAGATGAGAAGTTATGGCAACAATCTGAACACTCGAGCCTTCTCCAAGATCAAAGCGATGCTTGATTTGAATTCCATATCCTCCGCAGAGACATCCAGTCGCAATAATCTTTCAGTGGGAATCGTCGCAAGCCATTCATCCAGGAACCGATTGAACAACGCGGTATCTTCCGCGGAAGCAATATTAATCCGCTGGCGCGATGCCAATCGCTGGCGAATGATTTCTTCGCTGGCTGTTAGATGGATGATGAGATCGGGAAGCGGAAGCAGTTGACGCGTCAATTCGTAGAAGCGGCGGCAGAGATCGAATTCAGAATCGCTGAGTCCGCCGCGGGCGTGGAATAGACGCGTAAAGCCGTGATAATCAAGATCGAGTCCGCCGTCCATCAATCCGATCAGGGACGAGACGCGCAATTCCTTTTCCTGCTCAACGCGTAAAAGCAAATAGTCCATTTGATTGGCAAGTCCGTAACGCTGATCTTTTTTGAATAATTTTTGAAATGGACGTTCGGCATGTCCCTCATAAGCGGTTGCAAAGCGAGCCTTGCGGCTCAAGGTATTGACCAGCGTTGTTTTCCCCACGCCGCTCGGCCCGACAACCTCAATCAGCTTTCCCATCTACAACCATAAGTTGACCAGCGACGCGCCGGTTACGGTCTGATCTCTTAACACTTCTCCATCTTTAACAATCGTGGTTCGCCCGCCGCCGCCCGCCATATCGAACAACTGCCCGCGAATAAAAATGTTCGAACCATAACGCGCCTTCGTCGCGCCGATGCGTCCCGCCAGCGCATACTTGCGCCAGGCATCGCCCTCAGTTAATTTTTTAACATCGTTTGCATCCACATCGGATGGCATGGGCCAGCCGCTATATCCGCCCCACGGTTGATCCCACACAACCGGGTCGCCGCCGTTGGATGGGATGGCGATCATGTCCACGTTCAATTCTTTGAGCCGCGCATAGCAATCAGGGAACCATGAATCAGCGCAGATCAATATTCCGAGTTTGCCTGCGGGCGTATCGAATGACGGCAAATCCTTTGATGATGCAGGAGTCATGAATGGCAATTCATCGGTCGTCGGATAGGCTTTGAGAACAAGATCGGGATAAGCGCGTCCATCCGGACCGTAAACTGGCGTCACGCCATAAAGCGGACCTTTGCCCGCGATCAACTTCCCATCATGGACTTCAGGTGCAGGCAGAATCGTCGAGCCGCCAATCACCGTGACCTGATAGTTCTTTGCGATGTTTGATAAGACAGAGTTATACGTGTCCGCCATCACATCCGCTTTGAGACGAAAAACAGCAGCTTCCAATTTTCCTTTTTCTTTTGCAATGATGAGTTGCCATAAGAATCCAAAGATGTGACGAAGCACAAGTCGTTGTTCCGCGACGGCAAGCTTATCTGTTTGAAAAACGGACTCGGGTTCATTCGCCAATATTAGCCAAGTGCCAAAGTATTCGGGCAATAAGATGATTGTCTTCTCATTAAGCCAGCCTCGGCGCTTGGCTTCTAACATATATCCATCCACCTTTGCTTGCAATGCTTGCGCCGAGGCGTAATCACTCGCTGTGATATAAGGCTCGATGCCTAATAAATTTCCGCGACCCGAGTCTTTGCCAAGCTCAACAGACTCTTCCAAATGCAAATCAACCATATACTAGCCTTTTACATCATGTCTTTGCGAGGAGGGCGAAGCCCGACGTGGCAATCTCGTGTTTTCCTGCCATTGATTGTTTGAAAACTAGTTGAGATTGCCACGACCTGCTCCGCAGGTCTCGCAATGACATCGAAGTATCAGTGTTCTCCAATGATTTCGATATAGTATGGCGCAGATGGATCGCGCTTAATCCACCAACATCCCAGCCAGCAATGCGATTCGAGGCGCGAGGCTGGGAATATGAATGTATTCCAAATCTTTTTGATGCGCGTTCGCACCGAAGGCGCCGAAGCCATCCAGCGTGGGCGCAAGCTTGGCAGTGAAGTTTCCGTCCGAGCCGCCGCCGACGCGCGCCGCGCCCACTTTGAATCCAAGTTCGGACGCGATGCGTTGTGCTTTCTCAAGCAATTGATACGATCCTTCGGATGGCTCCATCGGCGGGCGATTGAGTCCGCCGGAGATTTCATAACGCGTACCGTCCAGAGGTTGAATCGCTTTCAGCGCGGCGTCGACGCGTTCCGCTTCATCCTGCGACCAGATGCGGAGGTCCACAGCCAATTCAACGTAATCCGCCACAACGTTCGATACCGTTCCGCCTTTGATCACGTTCGGTCCGAGCGTCGTGCCTTTTTCCAAATCCTGCAGCTTGATAAGCTCCGCGATCAAATGCGCTGCGCTGACAATGGCATTTCTTCCCTTTTCCGGTTCGACTCCTTGATGCGCGGCTTTGCCATGCACTTGAATGTTGTAATCGCCCACACCTTTGCGCGCAATTTTCAAGTCGCCGTTCATAAACGGCGCTTCAAGCACCAACACGGCTTTCGCGCCGCGCGCAAGATTTTCAATGAACGGCAAACCCGCCTCCGAGCCGACTTCTTCATCCGGCGTGAGAAGCAGGTCGACTGTCCACGCCGGTTTTTGATTCTGTGCCTTCAGCGCGCGCAATGCCCACAGCGCTTGAACGAATCCGGCTTTCATATCATATGTGCCGGGACCATAAACGCGATCATCCTTCACTGACCAAAGTTTATTCCACGCGCCAACTGGATATACCGTATCCACGTGAGCCAGCAACAAAATTCGTTCATTGCTTTGACCAGCAACGCGTGCGTGGATCACGTCGCCAACTGGACTCGGATGCCGTGTGACTTGTCCAAATTCACTCAGCCAGTTTTGAGTCACATCCTGCAAACGATTAATGCCTTCTGCGAAATTCGAGGGCGTTTCGATTCGAACCAGAGTCTCTACATCAGCGAGAAGATCTGCCGTGTGGCCTTGAAGGAAGGGAAGAATATTGTTCATGTTGTTCATCCATTATTTTTCTTCTGCAATGTTTGTGGTGTCCCACCACTTCGAGAGATGCGCATGGGGCGGCTGATGCTGCTGGGCATAATGCGAGATGTCATTGAAGAGCATCAAGCGCGCCCGCACCGGGTCTTTGAAATCAAGGATATTCAGGCAGGCCGGGGCTTGATCCAGCCGGTCGCGATAGCCGCGCCCGTCGAAGCCAAGCAGACTGCTGAGGATCAGACGCAGTGTGGTCTTATGTGAAACCACCAATACATTTTGATCCAGGTTTTTGACAACGATTTCGCGGATCACCGGCAAGGCGCGCGCCAGCACGCTGATACCGGACTCGCCGCCATCGGGCGCAAACGTGAACGGATCGGATTCCCACGCCGCGTATTCATCCGGGAAATGCGTCTCCACTTCCTTGCGGCTCAGACCTTCCCAGTGTCCATGATTGATCTCACGCAAGCCGTCTCGCGGATTCGGCGCAAGATGACGCGGCTTGGCAACGATCTGCGCCGTTTCCAGGGCGCGGTCAAGCGGACTGCAATATACCGCAGAAAATTGAGTTTCACTCAGCCGCGTGGCCAGACGCTCGGCTTGTGCCCGTCCTTCATCAGACAGGTAAACATTCTCAGCTCCCGAGAATTTGTCTTCAGCCGTTTGGAGTGTGGCACCGTGGCGCACAAGATAAAGGCAGGTAGTCATTGCGCATGTTCCTGAAGGGAAGGATATGTAATCATACCGTAAAATGATTTAGTTTATGAAAACAAACGCCCGCGAAATTATTCGCGGGCGTTTGTTTTTTCATTAAGAACCAAGGAACTTTCTTACTCTCCTTCTTCGCGTCGGATCGTCCACATATCGGCGGCAAGCTTGGGACTGGTGATGTAATCGTAGGGCATCGTGAAATATCCGGCCTGACCCCAAGTCGGTCCCCACGAGTTGCGGACGATGACGCGTTGAGCCGCGTCGTCATAACCGACCGCCACCACCGCGTGACCGCCAACGACTTTCTCGTGCGGAGCAGGCATCGGCACAACGCCGGTTTTGGCAACCTCCGCAGACTCGAAAGATTCGTAAACGGTGAATCCAAACACGAATGGATAGCCCGCCGCGAGACAGGTCTTCATATCGTTCAGCGTTTGAATCCGTTGATATGAAAGAATAATGTGCTGGGCGGCGTTTGTATAACAGGCCTTCGTCGGCTTATTCTCGAAATGCGAGATTACGTAAGGCCACATTTTTTCGAGACAGACGCCCTGTTTCGCCAATGTTTTGATGCCATCTCGCAGTTGCGCGCCGGAATCAGATGTGATGGTGTTTTCGATGACGCGCTCGTTGTAATAGACGAAGAGCCGGCTCAGGGTCACGAACGGATCGCCATCCTTGACTTCGAGAAACTCCAAGGCGCCGACCAAAGCATTCGCGGTGCAAGAGCCAAGTTGTTTCTGGTTTTCAATCGGCGGACACTTTGATCTTAAATCAACGGCGGGCGGTAGTTGTGCGGCAGTCCCATAAACGGCTGAGAACAAATAGTCCCGCTGATCGGGCAAATCGGGAATCCAGCCATAATGCTGTATTTTCATGGGTCTCTCCTTTGTATGAAAATACTATACAACATTCCCAATTGAAATTCAATAGCCCAAAGGTCTACTATTATTGGTGATAACGAAGTCAAATGGAGGTGGGTAGGGACGGCCAAATAGATGTCCAGCCCCTAACTGTAGCTTTATTTTTTTGGCAAATGACCGCCCGCCTCGGCTTGTTCCAGCGCGGACAGGATCGTCCGCACCAATTCACGGGCGGCGGAATCGCTCAATTCAACGGCGACCCGCGCCGAGGGTCCGAGTGATTCGTTGACGAAGTCAATGTTGAGTGCATATTGATAGGGCGCGTTGAAGGGATGGTCATACGAGACATCGGCTTGATCCAACGCGAACCAGCCATTCGTCCCTTTGCCACTGCCTTCAATCTTTATTTTTTCAGCAATCATGGTGCACATAATAATCTCCTATCGCAATGACATAGTTCAAATTAAATACTTTTCCAGAAACGCAAAGACTTTTTCCCAGCCATCCACGGCTTGCGCTTGACGATACATGGGACGATGATAATAAAAGAATCCGTGACCTGCACCGTCGTAACGGTGGAACTCGTAATTCTTTCCGTATTTCTTGAGTTCTGCTTCATGGAGATTGACTTGCTCCGGCGAGGGAGTCGTATCATCATTGCCGAACAACCCAAGAATGGGACAAGGCAAATCTTTGGTGTAATCGATGGGCGCGACCGGCGTTTTCGGCGAGAGCTGATCGGGCCGCATCACCACATTGCCGCCCCAGCAATCCACCAGCGCGTCAAAGCCCGGAGCGCGGCAGGCGGCGAGATAAGCGTGTCGTCCGCCGGAACATGTGCCGAAGATTCCGACCTTGCCATTGACGTAGGACAATGCGCGCACATAGTTCAGCGCGCCCGCCAGATCGCCGACCACTTGATCGTCCGGCATACCGCCGTCGGCGCGGACTTTGGCGGCGACATCTTCCGGCGTGCCATGACCTGCGCGGAAAAACAGGTTGGGCGAGATGGTCACGTAGCCGTGAAGTGCAAACTTGAATGTGACCTCGCGATACCACGCGTCCCAGCCGGGCATGTGATGCGCCAGCACCACCGCCGGGAAGCGACCCTCGCCAAGCGGACGCGCCAGATAGGCATTGATCGAATCGCCGTTCGCGCCGGTCATCGTGATCGTTTCAGCGTGCACGCCTTCGTGCATCTCAGTAGTGTACATGTAAAATCTCCTTTCAAAATCGGATAGGTGTATTGATTATATTGCTATTGCTGTTTCAATGCATCCCAAATAACATTCAAAACGGAATGTGTATTGTTCATCACATCGTTATTCCAGAACCGTAAAACTTTATAGCCTTTGGATTCAAAGAATGCGGTTCGTTCGGCATCGTATCGCCAAGCATCTTGTTCCAAATGTTGACTTTCGTTAAGTTCAATGATGAGTTTGTTACGCGGAGCGCGGAAGTCGGCGATAAAAGAGCCGATGGCATGTTGTCGCCGGAAGGTTACTCCCAATTGATTGTTTCGCAGATGCGCCCATAGTTTCCTCTCAGCAGGCGTTGATGCCTAAGCAGCTTTTCTGAGACCTACGGCAACGGATGCCAAAGCAGCGCGAGAACAATCGCCAATGCTGCAAGTACTGCTCCAAACGCAGTAAAGAACACGCTGATTTCTGTCGTCTCATGTTTCATAATTAAATACGTTGGCAGACTCTTAAAAACATTTTGAAGTTCGCCCGCGCTCGAGGCAGAATAATAAGCCCCGCCGGTCATCGCCGCGACTTGCTTGAGGGTCGCATCGTCAATGCCGCGTTGAAATCCTCCGAAGCCGCCGCCAAAGCCGCCTCCGCCGAATCCAAAACCGCCACCGAAACCTCCACCGCTAAAACCATATTCACTATCGCTTTGACACATCGCAAACTCCGAACCGTTCGGCGTGCCGAATCCAATCGTGTAGACTCGCACGCCGCGATCTTCCGCCTGTTGCGCCGCGTCCAATGGAAGTGGACCGGTATTATTAACTCCATCTGTAAGCAGGACAATGATGTCGGGCACATACGCGCCCTTGGGAACGGGAGCCGGTTCAATTCCCGGATTTGAATCGGTAATGCTCGGCGCGACGTTTTTGTCCACGCTGGCAATTGCATCCAGTGCCGCGAGGATTCCACTTCCGATCGCGGTTCTGCGTCCCACGAGCAGACTCTTCACTGCCGCATCCAGCAGATTCCGATCATTCGTCGGCGGCTGAATAAGTTCCGCGAAAGAAGAGAACGCAACCAAACCGATCTGCGTGTTGGAGCTTTGTCGTTGGATGAAAGACAGCGCCGCGTTTTCCGCGGCTTGAATGCGCGTGGGTTTGATATCGGTGGAGCACATGCTCCGTGAAACATCAATCGTTAAGATGATCGTTGCTTTGCCAGCCGGTACGCTGATGACGTTGACTGGACGCGCCAACGCAACGATCAAGCCAGTTAACGCAAGCAGGAAGAATATAAAAGGTAAATGTTGCCGCAGCCAGGATCGACGCGGAAGTGCATCACGCACCAACGCCAGGCTGGAATAGCGAACAGCAAAGCGCTGGCGCCGCCGCAGTATCAAAATGTAAACGACGATCAACAGCGGGATCAATATCAGCAAGTAAAGGAACGACGGCCAGAGCCAAGTCATATGCTTTCTCCAATACAAATAAGACCTTGACGAATCAAGGCAAGCGGCTAAACCATAATAGTGAAAACATTCCACCGATCAACATCAGCAAAATGCTGGCGCCAGCAAAAATGGAAGTGACCTCGGTCATCTCGGGCGTCACCACCAGTTGCGGATTCAGGTTGTTGTAAATCTTGATCAAATCCTGTTCGCTTTGCGCGTTGTAATAGGTTCCACCGGTGACCTGCGAAATTTGCTGTAGCGTCTCCTCGTCCAGTTGGGTATGAACGATGAAACCGTTGATGTGCAAATTGGTTCCTTGCGGACTTCCAATGCCGACGGTATAAATCCGCACGCCGCGGTTTGCGGCAGTTTGCGCTGCAACTAACGGATCCGGATTCTCGTTATTTTCTCCGTCGGTCAATAACACAATATCAGCGGATGTATGCGTTCCTTGCGGAACCGGAGTCGGTGTAAGCGTTGGCACCGGCGTCAGGTTGGTATAAATTTCCGATGGCTGACCCGCGCCAACGTCAATGGCTTTGAGCGCTGCGGTAATTCCACTGGCAAGCGATGTGCCTCGTTCCGGCGCGAGGCGATTGATTGCCATCAGAATCGCGTTCTGATCGTTGGTCGGGGTCTGAACCGTGAGTCCGTTATCGCTGAACGCGACGACTCCAATGCGGACGGTTGATGGCTGATGATCTACGAAACTTTCCGCGGCGGCCTTAGCGGCTTCCATGCGAGTCGGATTGAAATCATCTGCCGCCATGCTGCCCGAAACGTCGAAGGCCAGAATGACCGTGCCTTCGATGTGCGGCAAACTGACTTCGGTCTGCGGGCGGGCCAAGGCCACGCCGAGAATCGCGAGCGAGAACAAAAAAAGAATCGGCGGGATGTGACGGCGTATACCGGGCTCACGTTTTGAAATCCCCGAGGCAGTACTCAGCGCTTGATAATTCGCAGCGATCCGTTTTCGTCGGCGCTGTAGAATGAGATACAACGCGATGAGCGCTGGAATCAATATCAATGAATAAAGCATCACGGGCCAGATGAAGGTCATACGTTACTTCCGGCGTTCCTGTCGCACTTTGGCAAAGCCAATAATTGCTTTTACAAGATCGTCTTTGGTGGAGAGTGCCAACGCATCTACGCCTGCGCGCTTGAATGCCAGATTCAATTGTGCTTCGCGTTGCTCGGCTGCTTCTTGAAATCGCTTGCGGAATTTTTTATCGGATGTATCCACATACAATTGCTCACCCGTTTCTGCATCTTCCATCAGGATGGGACCCGCATCCGGCAATTCTCTTTCGTGTGGATCCCATAAACGGATGGCGAGAACTTCATGCCGCTTATTAAGTAAATTCAACGAATGTTCCCAGCCCGGCTCAGTGATGAAATCTGAAATCACAAACACCAGCGAACGACGCTTGATAGAGTTGAGACCAGCTTGCAACAATAGATTCAAATTGGTGAAAGGGGCGCTGGTTAGCGATGGTTGTTAAAGCAAATCGTGAATCAACAGCAATACTTGGTCGCGCCCGCCGCGGGCGGGGATGATGCGCTCGATGCGGCTGTCATAAAAAATCGCGCCGACACGATTTCCGTGACGCGTTAAAAGTCGAGCCAATGTTGTGACGAAATCAATCAGCATCGTGCGCTTTAAATTTTGCGTTGTGCCAAAGTCAACTGATGGACTCAGGTCAAGCAAGAACCACGCTGTGACTTCGCGGTCCTCCATGTATTGCCGAACGTACGGTGTGTTCATACGCGCCGTGACATTCCAATCCATGTAGCGGATATCATCCTCGGGCTGGTATTCACGCAGGTCGGCAAAGTCCACGCCGTAGCCGTAAAAGAGACTGCGGTAATCGCCTTGAAGCAGGCCGTCCAATTTGCGAATGACCTGCCAATCGAGACGCTGGAGGATTCGTTCAGGCGTTGACGCGGCTGTTGACATGTTCATGCAGAGGCACAACCGGAATCGGTATGCGGTCGAGAATCTTTTTTAAGAAGTCGTCGGCTGTTACATTGTCTGAGAGTGCTTCGTACGAAAGCACCATGCGATGCCGCATCACATCCGGCGCCATGTCCAAAACATCCTGCGGAAGCGCGTAATCGCGCCCGCGCACAAAAGCCAGCGCCCGCGCCGTAAGAATCAAATTGATGGAAGCGCGCGGACTGGCGCCAAACATAACGTAATGCTCCAATTCCTTCAGCCCCACATCTTGTGGCTTGCGCGTGGCGGTGACCATGCGCACTGCGTACTCGATCAATGCTGAATCAACAAATACATGATCCGCTTCTTTTTGCAATTCGAGCAGTTGATCGGTGGTCAATACTTTTTGCACCGCTTGTAACGCGCCGGTCATACGTTCCACGATCACGAATTCTTCCGTCGCATTGGGATAACCGACCAGCACCTTCAACATGAAGCGATCCACTTGGGCTTCGGGCAACGCATACGTACCTTCGGTCTCAATGGGATTTTGAGTTGCCAGCACAAGAAAAGGATTCGGAACCTTGAAGGTTTCATGTCCAATCGTGACCTGGTGTTCCTGCATGACTTCGAGCAACGCGCTCTGCACTTTGGCGGGTGCGCGGTTGATTTCATCCGCAAGCAACAGGTTAGTGAAGACCGGTCCAAGTGAGGTGTTGAATTCGCCCGTCTTCTGATTATAGATGCGCGTGCCGATCAAATCGGCGGGGACGAGATCGGGCGTGAACTGAATGCGCTTGAACTCGCCGCCGATTGACTCGGCTAATGTTTTGATGGCCATCGTCTTTGCCAGCCCAGGCACACCTTCGACCAAAATATGTCCGCGTGCCAGCAGAGCTACAACCATGCGTTCTAATAAATGATCCTGTCCGACGATAATCTTTTTCACCTCATAAAGCACGCGTTCCATCGGTGTATGATCGGTTTCTGTTTTTTGATCCATCGTATGCTCCTTTTCTTAGCAGTGCATTTTGATTTGAAACTAATCAGGAGGCAATCCGGCCGCACCCGCCGCGATATTGATCGGAATTGCAAAACCAATGCCCACAAAGAAATTTTGATCAGTTGGATTCACAAGTCCTTCAATGATGCCAATCACCTCACCATCCCGATTCAGCAGCGGCCCGCCGGAGTTTCCGGGATTCACCGCCGCGTCGATTTGAATCAAACCCTGGAGCTTTATGTTGGTGCCAACCGGCTGAAATGACCGATCAAAGCCCGAGATGACTCCCGCGCTCATTGAACTGTATAAGCCATACGGATTACCGACCACATACGCCTCGTCACCGACGCGCATGGCGCGCGGATTCCCAAGAACGGCAGGCACAAGCAATTCGGGAAGATGATCCGGTTGTACCACCGCAATATCATTCTGCGGTTGTTTGGTTGTAACCGTTCCGGTGGATTGTGTTCCATCAGCAAAGATTAGTTGAATGGTGGATGAATTAGCGACAACATGCAGTGCAGTAAGAATATCCCCGTCATTATCAATGACAACACCTGTGCCTAAACTGTCTTCCGCATTTCCGCTCGCGTCCGCGGATTTTGTTTCAATCAAGACAAGCGAAGGCTGGATGATTTGAAATACCTGCTGGGAAAAAGCCGGAGGCGGCGTAGCCGATGCGAGCGCTTGCGCCACCGTGGTGCTTACATCATTATTCGTCAATGGATGCGGTGCGGGGAAAAGAATGTTGTAGAGAATGAGCGCGGCGAGCGCGGCCAGCACACCGGCGGCAAATGGCGCCGATTTTCGGATTCCCATGCGGAGGCGCTGCCAACGCTTTCGCCATGCTTCCGAATGCGATGGAGATGATTCAGCCATCTTCTCTTTTGATTACCTCTAAAAAAACAGCATTTTCAAATCATTATATTAGACATTATCGGAAATAATCCGCAAAGTGCAGCGGACTTTCCGCAGATTTCGCAGATTAGAATTTTTCAAGAGAAAAATCTGCGAAAATCCGTGTAATCTGTGGATAAACAAAACACCAAATCTTATTACCGATAAAGTCTATTGAATTGAAAACGCCAGCCGATGAATCTTTACGTCAATGGCTTGATTATAGGACTCTTTTCTGAAACGAAAATGAGTTAATTGTGTGGAAATCGAGCCGTTGCGATGCTATGCCGTTTCGTTCTTTTCAACCACGACGGTGGCTTCCGTTAACAAAGCGGCAATGGCGCCGATGGCGGCCAACTGCGGAGCGATCAGCGCGCCGACCACGCCGAACGTCATCGGGATTTCCAGCACCGTTTTGCCATCCTTGTTTTTGATGATGATACGCCGGATGTTTCCTTCATGCACAAGTTTCTTGATCCGGGATAACAGTTCTTCCCCGTCGACGCGAAATTCTTCCGTGCGAAACTTTTCTTCAGACATTGGTTTCTCCTTTTTTGCGGGATGCAATCCACGCGATTCGATCTGGAAAAAGTAACAGGTATCCAAGAATCAACATGACGCAATAAATCAGAGGGAACTTTAGAATCCCTGATCCTACAAATCCGACGATGGCAACCAATGAGACAATCAGTGGAAGAATGGATAATAAACCTGTCTCGATGATTTTCCTTGACGATAAAACTCGGATGAGACAAACGATGGAAATCAGCAAAATTACTAGGTCATGATAATGAGCGTAAGGCACGAGCAAGATCGAAAACAAAGCAAGCAAACCGATCTGCTTTTCCAGAATTTCCTTGCTTTTATACCAAACAATGCAAAAGCCAATGATTCCGGCAAGATAACATCCCCAATTCAGATTGCTTACCAAGGTTATATCAATCGTTTTGAAGTTGCGCCGGATGATGCCGGAGATGGTTGGCATATCCAGCGCGTGCGGCTGCGTCCAGATCGTGCTTTCGATGAATTTGAGGCTGTTGATAAAACTAATCATCCCATCTGTTTTGATCAATGCCCAACTGATCATTACAAGAATCGCGCCGCCCAATGCAAATCCCCAAAATATTTTTCTTTGTTTAAATAAAAATGGGATCGCTAAAAATAAGGCGGTCTGCGGACGGACGGCGGTCAGGCTTAATCCCAAACCGGCTGCGAAAGGTTTTTCCGAAAACAAGCCCCACAGCCAGACCGCCAATCCAAGCAATAGAATTGCATCATCCTGCCCATTCATCAATGCTGAATAAGTCGGGAAGAATAGAAATATTCCAGCGAATAGAATGAAGGTTTCTTCTTTTGTGAAATTTCCTTTTCGTAATGCGCTAACGAGAAGATAGGAACTCGCCGTATTAAATAAAAGCAGGACGATCGCCCAGCGAATAAAAGATTCGATGTAGTTGGAATCCACGATCAAGGCGGCAAGGATGGTAATGAAAGGAACGTGCGTATAAAATTCAGGAACGACTTGAAACCCCACGACGCCTTCCTCGACTTTTTCCTGGCTCGTTATGTTATATATATTTTCAAAGCCCTGCGTCTGCGCGATTCTTCCGAATGAATAAAAACCGATAAAATCCGAGCCGGTTCGTTGTTTGGGGTCGTGGATCATAATGATCCATGTAAGGATATAGATCAGCGCCAGCGAGACTAATCCCACATTGGTGAGCAAGCGGCGAGGATTGATGGTTGTCATTGATTTTGTTTCTTGAGGCCGGGACCGCGCGGCATAAAAGATAATTCCTATCGATCATCCACCAGCAGGTGTTTGTACCACCACCATTGAAATCCTGCCCCAGCCGCGAAAGAAATTGTGATGATCACCCAGCTGAGCAATGTAACTTCTTCCAGCGCGAACAAAATAAAATAAAAAGCCGCGGCGGTGGTCAACGCGCCGAGCAGGGCGACTTCGAGGGCGATAAGATTAGCGATGCTGAACTGCTTATCGGTGGGCGGAATGGTTTTGATGCGCCACTTGAAGGCCGGCTCGGTCTCGGGAAATTTTTTGATGTAAAAATCCTTGATTTGATTCATCGCCTCGATGGATTCGTGCCAGGCCGCGCGCAGGCGCGCCAACTGTGCGATGGTCAACGTGCCGAGAAGGGTCAGAACAAAAAATAGAATCGAAAAGGCCACAGAGACGCTCTTTAGATTATCCTTGGCGAATTGCGTGCCGAGGATTGCCGCCACGATGGAACCGACCGAGACAAAATAAAATGAAGCCACGCGCGAGCGATCTTCGTTGGCATCGTGCGCCGTGCTGGCAATATATTCATATTCGGCGATCAAAATATCGTCGGGGATGATGATTTCGGATTCGGTTCTTAGTCTTGGCATGTTTCCTCGGCTTTGATGGTCGTTTGAACGATCACGCTTTGAATGTCCATTCGCCTTTGCGCATTACCGGTTCATGTGAACCGTCTTCTTTGATTCCATCGATATCCATTTTGGATGAGCCGATCATGAAGTCTACGTGCGTAAGGCTGTTGTTGCCGCCAGCCGCGCTAAATTCTTCGTCGGTCAGTTCCTCGCCGCCGGTCAGCGTGAAGCGATAGGCGCGTCCGATGGCGATGTGACACGAAGCGTTTTCATCGAAGAGCGTGTTGTAGAAAAGATGTCCGCGCTTTGCGATGGGAGAACTGGCAGGCACAAGCGCCACTTCACCGAGATGCGACGCGCCTTCGTCGGTTTCGATTAACTTCTTTAAAATCGATTCGTTCTTTTTCGCGTTGACTTTGGCCACGCGCCCTTTTTCAAATGTAATGCTGAAGTCTTCGATCAATGAGCCGCCATAGCTGAGCGGTATGGTAGCGCTTACGGTTCCATCGGCGCGCAACCGATCCGGCATCGTGAAGACTTCTTCGGTCGGCAGGTTGGCGGTGAACTCCACGCCGTTTTCAGCGGGCATTTGCGCGCTGATCCAGCGATGGCCGCGCGGCAGGCCGAGCGTTAAATCGGTGCCGGGCGCTTTGTAATGCAAGGTGGTATATTGTTTGGCCTGCAGATAATTTGCGCGCGCGGCTAAATTCTTGATATGTTTTTTCCACGCTTTGATCGGATCATCCTGATCGACGCGTGTCGTCTCGAAGATGGCCTTCCATAATTTTTTCTCNNTCTCCGCCTGTTCCGGTTCAAGTTTTGGAAAAATCTTCGCGGCCCACGCGGGACTCGAAGCGGCCGCCAGACACCAGTTGATTGCGTCGCGGCTGACGGCTGCCCCGACGGATTTGTAGTTTTCCAAATGAGTCTTTTGCAGGAAGGCGACGGATTCAGGATCGAGGCCGCTCATCGCGTCCGGATTGTCGGCGAGAATGGTTAGCAGTGCATCTCCGTGTTCGATCATGTCCATCTGTGCTGCGATCTGCCACTTGGGATATTCTGCCAGCGATTCGCGCGAGGCGTTCTGCAGGCGGATGCGGAGCAGTTCTTCATCGCCCCAAATCACATCCACATAGCGCGCGCCGGCCTGATACGCGGCGCGCGTCACCTCGCGCACCAGCGGCGCGGCGACCAGCGGAACGCCGCGCACGCGGCTGTTCGAGATGATGAGCCGCTGTCCTTTTTGCAGGTTCAATCCGACCTTGACGATCACCTCGGCATATTTTTGCAGGAGCTTTTCATGTTTACTGGTCATAGGGCCTCATTGAATTGGAAGTGATTCAATTGTACAACATTGGGGTCTTTTCTGTGAGGTTGCGATTTGGCGCGCTCCTGATGAAGTCCGCACAGGGTGCGAAATAAAAAATCCCCGCTCGGAAATGAGCGGGGATTTTGTCAGGTGAGTTTAGAGCGGCACCACGTTGGCGGCCTGCGGGCCTTTTGGACCCTGCTCTACTGTGAACTCCACCTTCTGGCCTTCCACGAGCTTGCGGAAACCGTCGCTCTGGATGGCTGAATAATGGACGAACACATCAGCGCCGCCTTCGCGGGAGAGAAAGCCATAACCTTTCTCCGCATTGAACCACTTGACCGTTCCGACGATACGTTCGGACATTGCTTTGCCTCCTTTTGGCAAAAAAGAAAAAAATGATGATGATGTCGCACGTCCATCGAACGGTCTATAACCAAACGACCCGCCGAAGCGCCCTCTTGCACCAGCTCTTCAGCGCGGGTCGCCTTGTTCTACTTCCCACGATAACGTACCGGCATCTTGCAAGCACTGATGATACAAGCAATCTGTTAAACCGTCAAGGAAATTGAGTTGAGGGATAACAGCAAGCAGCCAATGGATTGCCGCAACGCCGCAAAGTTTTTAGCGCGCTCCAACTGCATGGGTGGTGCGTCATTCTTGACAGTCCATTCCTATCGCTTATAATCATGTCCATAAGATAGCGCGAAGATAAGTAATCAGGAACTGTTCAGAGAGCCATCGGTTGTGTGAGATGGTCAGTTCGATGATGAAATCCACTTCGCCACATTGCCTTCGCAGAAACGAAATTCGTTATAAGAGGGACGGGAATTGCCCGTTATAGCAAATAGAGAAGTAATGCAGGTGGCACCACGAGACGCCCCTCGTCCTGCAAACGGACCGGGGCGTCATTTTATTTTCTCACCACAAAGTCACAAAAGGACACACGTGTGCCTGCGGCACTGTGCAGGCAGAAGTTCTTTTGTGTCCACGAAGAAAAAACTTTGTGATCTCTGTGTCTCTGCGGTGAATTATTCGGAGGTGCATTATGTTAGACATCAATTTGATTCGTGAACATCCAGACGTTGTTCGCAAAGCGATGAAGGATCGGCAAATGGACGCGTCGCCCGTAGATGCGATCCTTCAATTGGATGAAAAGCGCCGTTCGCGCTTGAACGAAGTCGAGAAACTTAAAGCGGAGCGGAACGCCGTCTCGAAAGAGATCAGCCAGCTAAAAGACGCATCCGCTAAAAAGTCAAAGATCGAAGCGATGCGACTCGTCGGCGATCAGATCAACGCGCTGGATAAAGAAGTTGCAGAAGTTGAAACACAGCTGAACGCGCTGACCGCGACGATTCCAAATATTCCTGATGCGCGCACACCATATGGAAAAGATGACAGTGAGAATATCGTCTTGCGAACGATTGGCGAACCAAAAGAGTTCGACTTTCAACCCAAGCCGCATTGGGACCTTGGCCCTGCGCTCGGCATCATTGACTTCGAGCGCGGCACAAAGATCACCGGCTCGCGTTTTTATGTATTGAGTGGGGCAGGTGCGCGGCTTCAACGCGCCTTGATTGCTTATATGCTCGACCTTCACATCCGTCAAGGCTACACCGAAAAATATTTGCCGTTCATGGTCAAGACTGAGACGGTGTTCGGCGCGGGACAATTGCCAAAGTTCGCTGATAATCTTTACAAAGATCACGAAGAAGATTTATATTTTGTTCCAACTGCTGAAGTCCCGCTGACCGGTTTGCACATGGGCGAGATTTTGGATGAAGCCAGCCTGCCGCGTTTTTATACGGCTTATACTCCGTGCTTTCGACGCGAGAAGATGAGCGCCGGCCGCGATGTGCGCGGCATCAAACGCGGACATCAATTCGACAAAGTGGAGATGTATATTTATTGCAAGCCGGAAGAATCAGATAAATGGCTGGAGAAGTTGCGCGAGAACGCCGAAGAGACTTGCGTAAATCTTGGATTGACTCATCGCGTCAAGCAACTCTGCACCGGCGACATCGGCTTCGGCGCAACGATGACGTATGATATCGAAGTCTGGGCGCCGGGATGCGGCGAGTGGCTGGAGGTTTCGTCTGTTTCCAATGACACAGATTTTCAAGGACGACGCGCCAATATCAAATATCGCGATGAAAAAGGCAAGACGCGCTTCGTCCACACGCTGAACGGTTCGGGTCTCGGACTGCCTCGCACCTTGATCGCCGTTATGGAAAATTATCAGCAGGCGGACGGCTCCATCGTCGTGCCGGACGCGCTTCGTCCGTGGATGGGCGGCGTGGATGTGATCCACTAATGCTCAATTGGCCGCTCGTTGGCACATTCTTGATTCAATGGCTGACCCTGACCTTCATGCTGATCGGGCTGGTGGGATTAATCGTCCCTATATTTCCCGGCCTGGTTGTGATCTGGTTGGCTGCGTTGATTTATGGAATCGCGGCGGGCGGCTTTGATACAAAAGGATGGATCATCTTCATCTTGATCAGCATCCTGGCTTTGGCCGGAAATATCATGGACAATATTTTTATGGGAGCCAAAGCGCGTCAAAGCGGCGCGGCCTGGATTTCGATCTGGATCAGTTATGTCGCGGGAATTATTTTTAGTCTGGTGTTCACGCCGCTCATCGGTCTGCTTGCCTCGCCAATCGGATTATTTATTTCAGAGTTCGTTCATCGCAGGAATTGGCGGGCCGCGCTGAATACCGTCCGCGCCATGATGGTTGGCTGGGGCTGGTCATTCATTATCAGGCTTATAATAGGCGTCATCATGACAGGCTTGTGGATGGTCTGGGCCTGGACATAAGATCAAATTTTCCAAAGGAGAATCATATGCCGCAAATTGTTTTTGATATTTCTGCATTTCTTGGAATTTTGTTGAGAGCGCTCGGCTTCCTCGTATTCGGATTTGCCATAGGCCATTTTGTTTTTGACAATTTCAAAGACAGCGAGTGGCAGTTGAAGATTGCTCTCGCTCTCGGTCTCTTCGGACTGCTGATTGGCCTGACCGACTTCGCCTCTCCCGGCTCGGCAGGCGCGTTCGCGCTTGGCGCGGGCGGCGCATACTTCATGTCCATGATGCCGATGAGCAAACCGACAGACGACACACCAAAGAATTAATTTCAATCAAACAGGCTCCCAATTGGGAGCCTGAATTTTTTATTCAAGGATAAAGATTTACATCAACGGAACAATTTCGCCTGCCGCGTAAAGCTTCGTTTGTTTGCGCGTCATTACATGAACTTTGCTGGCGCCCATTGCTTTCCATTCGCCGCCAAGTTTACCAACCAGCGCGGTGTTCTCGTCAATGCCGATCATGCGCTGATCTTCCTTCATCTGCGTTCGAAAGGCGCCGACCAACACCTTGAACGGCCCGGCATGATCGAAGTGCGGCATCACATAATCCGCAGGCACAATACCAAATCCATTGATAGCCCCAATGCCCATGTTGCGAAAATTGGGCAGGCGTTTTGCCAGGATCATCGCGCCCGCCGAACATCCCGCGTAGACCGCGCCGCGCGACCATGCTTTTTGCGCGGCGGCCCAGGCGCGGCTTCCGTTCATCGTTTCAAAAAGATGAATTGGATTGCCGCCGGAAAAATAAATCAAGTCAGCGGATTCGAGAATTGATTCATATTGCGGATCATCTGCCGAGGCCCGGTCAATGATGCGAGGCGCTTCGACTTCCGCACCCAATTTATGAAAATGCTCCAAGCCCATTTGTGACCAGCGCCCAATGCTCTCGTCTCCCTCCTGGCCCGCGGCGGTCGGCAGACAAACAACGCGTGGAGCGCGTCCGTCCACTTTGACTGAATCGAGCAGATAACGATCCACATCTTCCATCACGGGTAAATATTCGCCCGCGCCTACTAAAGCAATCAAACCATTCATATTTTTACCTCAACCATTAAGAATACGTCGCACTGCAAATCATTACATTGATTCAGCCAATATGACACGAATCATTTCGGAGCACTTGTTGGAAAAGCAGTAATCGTAGGAGACGGGGTTAGCGTAAATGTCGGTATAAAAGTTGGCGTAACGGTCGGCGCGGGAGTTCTCGTTGGCGTAAGTGTTGGGGTACGAGTGGGAGTCAACGTGGGAGTATTGGTCGGTGTTAAGGTCGGAGTCTGAGTCGGGGTGAGTGACGGCGTATTGGTCAGTGTTGGAGAAGGTGTAAATGTATAAGTCGGAGGCATATATGGCGTAAGAGAAACGGTGGGAGTGAAGGTAACAGTGAAGCTAGCAGTGATGGTGGCAGTAAAGGTCGAAGTGGCGGTTGCGGTAGCAGTTGCTGTAGAGGTTGGCGTGCTGGTCATGGTTAGCGGCGTCAATCTCAAAGTTGATAATGGAGGCAAAAGCGTAAGATTGGCAAGCGATGGAGTGGCAGTCGGCGTTTTAGGTCCGGGCTTAATCATCATGGCAACCCATCCGAGGCAATAGCATGGCAACGTGGCAAGGATAATGGAAATCAGAATGAGCCGAAGCTGTGCTCGCGGGTCGTCAGGGTCGCGCATCGGCACGATGATAACATAAGAGCAGGGACTAGAGAATAGTGAATAGGAAAACGGGAAAAGAGGAAGGTATAATTTCGGGAATGATTCCCCTGCATTTGCGCATCGTCGGTTTTCTTTCGTATCGCGATCCCGTTGAACTGGATTTCACGACCTTCGATTTGGCTTGCATCTCCGGCCAGAACGGCGCGGGTAAATCGTCCTTGCTCGATGCGATCACGTGGTCACTGTTTGGCGAGTCGCGCGCCAAGGATAAAGACGCATTGATTAATCTTCAATCGAAAGCGGCGGAGGTGGCGCTGACCTTTGAGTACGAAGCGAATATTTATCGAGTTCAACGGACATTGCCGCGCGGCAAAAGCACGGTGCTTGAATTTCAAATCAAGAGCGGAGATGAATGGAAGCCACTTACTGAGCGTACCAGCCGAGAAACACAAGCGCGCATCGAACAGACACTGAGGCTCGATTATGAAACCTTTGTCAACGCGGCATTCTTTTTGCAAGGCAAAGCGGATCAGTTCACACAACAAAACGCCGGTAAACGTAAAGATGTATTGAGCAACATTCTTGGACTCGAAGTGTGGGAAACGTATAAAGCGCGCACGGTTGAAAAACGCCGCGGACTCGAAGAAGAAGTGATCGGAATTGATCGAAGCATTGCTGATATTGATTCTGAACTTGATGAGGAAGAGCCGCGCAAGCGAAGATTGAAAGAATTGGAAGATGGATTAAAGCAACAAAACTCAATGCGTAAAACGCAAGAGGATGCTTTGGAAAGTCTGAGGAAGATTGCTGCTTCGCTGGATCAGGAACTCGCCACAGAGAAAGCAAGGTTGGAGGAAGAACAACGAGGATTGTTGGAACTGCAGAAAGCAGTAAGCGGTCAGCAGTCAGTAATCAATGAATTAACGGCGCAAGTTGAAAGCGCGAAGAAATCGTTAGCGGAAGCGGAAGAGAAAATTTCCAATCGGAACGAATTGGAATCAAAGAGAACCACAAGCCGTGAAGAACTTGCCAAAATCAGAGCCGAGAATGAACTACTCAAAACGCAAATGGATGAATTGAAAGAACATATCGACCAACTCGAGGCGGCAGAGGGTGCAACCTGTCCATTATGCGGACAAACGTTGAGCGTAGAACATCGTCAATCTACTTTGAAGCAGTTGCAAGATGAAGGAAAAGAAAAAGGTGATCGTTTTCGCGCGAACAAAATCAGCGTTGACGATCTTGCCAAGCAAATCGCAGATGTTGAATCACAAATTGCAAGAGTCGAAAGTGTTGAACGAGAACGCTTGAAGCAATCCAATTCAGTGACTCAATTAACTGAGCGAATTGAAACAATAAAAGATTTGATCAAGAATTGGGAAACGGCTGGCGCAAAGCGATTGAAGGAAGTTGAAAAAATATTATCGAGTGAAAAATATTCTGTTGAGTCGCAAAAGCCATCGGTCAACCTCGATGAACCCGAGCATGCCTTGCGCGATTTGCAGGAACAGGTCAATCGCTTGAATCAGGAAGTCGGCGCGGCGCGGCAAAAGGTATCGGTGTTGGATGAGCTGCAGAAGCGCAAAGCCGACTTTTCGTCGACGCGTGAAGCGCTGGCTTTACAGATCGCGCATCATAAAACTCTCGAACGCGCCTTCGGCAAAGACGGCGTCCCGGCCTTGTTGATCGAACAAGCCTTGCCGGAGATCGAATCGAAAGCCAATGAATTGCTCGACCGATTGAGCGATGGACAGATGTCGATTCGATTCGTGACGCAGGCGGAATACAAAGACAGGAAGCGCGATGATTTAAAAGAGACACTCGACATTCAAATCAGCGACGCGGCGGGGATGCGCGATTACGAGATGTATTCGGGCGGCGAGGCGTTCCGCGTGAACTTTGCGATTCGGTTGGCGCTTTCCGAAGTGCTGGCGCAACGCAAAGGGGCGCGCTTGCAAACGCTGGTGATTGACGAGGGCTTCGGCTCGCAGGATGTGCAGGGCAGACAGCGGCTGATCGAAGCGATCAATTTAGTACGAAACGATTTTGCACAGATTTTAGTCATCACGCATCTCGATGAACTCAAGGATGCGTTTCCGACGCGCATCGAAGTGGAAAAGACGGAACACGGTTCAACGGTTCAAGTTATTTAACTTATGATTTATTTTGTATTATCAACCGTGCTATTTGTCGCGGGTCTTATCATTATTTATTGGCTTCACAATCAATATCACCTCGACATCATCGTCGAACCTGTTGAGTCGCCGTCGAATGCGCCGATGATTTCTGTTTGCATTCCGGCACGTAATGAAGAGCGCAACATCCGTGCCTGCGTGGACGCGGTTTTGAATCAAACATATCCGAATTTTGAAGTCATCGTCCTGGATGATCGTTCGACGGATTCAACTTTGGAGATTCTCCGTTCAATTCAAAATGATAAATTAAGAATCATCAACGGCTCTGATCTTCCCTCCGGCTGGGCAGGCAAGCCTCACGCCTTGTACCAAGCTGCGAATGCGTGCGACGAACGAAGTGAGTGGTTGTGTTTCGTTGACGCCGATACTTTTCTCGCGCCGGAAGCATTGGCATCTTGTTATGCTAAAGCCGTCGAAACGAACGCAGACTTATTTACGATAATGACTTTTCAAATCACTGTGACGTTTTGGGAACGCGTCGTGTTGCCGCTGGTGATGACCGCGCTATCGGTTGGATTCTCGCCGCGCAAAGTCAATGACCCGAAGCGCAAAGACGCCATCGCCAACGGACAATTTATTTTCATCAAGCGCAGTGTCTATGATGCCATCGGCGGACACGAAAGCGTCAAGGATGAGATCGTGGAAGACAAAGCCATTTCAGAAAAAGTCAAATGGAGCGGATATCGTCTGATCGTTGCGGATGGTATGAAGGTGGCGCGCACGAGCATGTACACGTCGCTGGCCCAGATGTGGGAAGGCTGGACGAAAAATATTTATCTCGGTTTGCGCGAGCAAATTGGCTTGATGATACTGGGCGCGTTCGGCGCATTGGTTTCGGTCATTGCCGCGCTGGTTCTTCCGATTTGGCCCCTGCTTGGATTGATTTGGTTTTT
>PLNY01000199.1 GCA_003141915.1 Anaerolineae bacterium
GACTATCGCTCTGCGATTGCCTGGGCCGCCCAGACTGCTTTGCGTGACATCATCGGTCGTATGATGCTGGCGGATATTCTCGTGGGTCGCAGTGCGATTGACGAGGAGCTTCAGCATATCATTGATGAGCGCACCACGTCTTGGGGCGTGACCGTGCAATCCGTCGAGATTCGCGATGTGGTTATCCCGCAGGTGTTGGAAGATGCTATGTCGCGCCAAGCTCAGGCGGAACGCGAGCGCCAAGCGCGCGTCATTCTCGGCGAGTCCGAAAGGCAAATTGCCGCTTCGTTTGCAGAAGCCTCTCAGGTGTACATTGATAATCCCACGGCACTGCATCTGCGCGCGATGAATATGCTCTTTGAGGGCTTGAAAGAAAAAGGCGCGTTGGTGATTGTGCCATCATCCGCAGTGGATACGATGAACTTGGGCGGCTTGAGCGGTATGGTTTCGCTGGCGCAGAACAACAAACCGAAGGAATAGCCATCATCCGGATCGTCGTGAAATCTATGATTATTGGACAAAGAACATGACACAAAATACAAGCACAATAGCGATAACAGTGTCGCATCTCAAAAAAACGTATGGCAATGTTCAAGCGGTTGACGATGTGTCATTCGCAGTGAACGAAGGCGAAATATTCGGATTGCTCGGTCCGAACGGTGCCGGCAAAACAACTACTGTTGAATGCATAACTGGCTTGCGGCACCCTGATGGGGGCACTATTTCCGTACTTGGCCTTGACCCGCAGGTCAATGGCGACGCGCTCCATCCAGTTGTCGGCGTCCAATTGCAATTCAGCACTTTCCCCGATAAGTTGAAAGTCAGCGAGATTTTGGATATGTATCAGTCTTTCTACCAAAATCTGGCAAATCCGGAAGAACTGGCTAATGCGCTTGGGTTCAATGAGAAACTGGGCAGCTATTACAAAACACTGTCCGGCGGCCAGAAGCAACGAGTGTCGGTCGCTTTGGCGCTTATTGGCCAGCCGAAGATTGCCGTGCTAGATGAGATGACGACCAGCCTCGACCCGCAGGCGCGACTTGACATATGGGAGCTTATAGAGAAAATCCGCGACCGGGGAACTACTGTCATATTGGTTACCCATTACATGGAGGAGGCTGAACGGCTTTGCGATCGGGTAGCCTTGATCGACAACGGCCGCATCGTGGCGCTCGATACTCCTTCTGGATTGATCGAGAAAACTACCGGAGGCAAACAAGTGAGGTTCACCCCTTCCAAGCCATTCGCTGATTAGTTGCTCAAAGTATTGCCGGAAGTAAAAACCATTGAGCGTCAGGGAGACCATGTCAAGGTCGTGGGCTCCGGACAACTCGTCAATGCTGTTATCTTAACGTTGGCTAAAAATAGTATCGAAGCGCTGGACGTACAGACGCAGGGATCAACACTTGAGGATGCCTTCGTAAAATTAACCGGCCGTCGCATACACGAGGATAAAGAGGCTCAATCAATAGCATGAAAAACACCAAAATAAAAACACCCCGTGTTGCTTTTGGCAAACTCCTGCTTAACGAAGCAAGACTCGCATTGCGGTCACCTATAGGTATAGGAATGGGACTTGCATTACCTTTATTGCTACTGGTCGTTTTCGGTAGCATCCCAGTGATGAGGCAAGTGAGCAGTGATCTAGGCGGTTTGTCCTATTTTGCTCTTTCTTTCCCCATACTCATCGTGGTGACGGTACTAACGCTCTCCATCGTGATACTGCCCCGAAGCCTGATCAAATACCGGGAAACGGGGATCCTGCGACGTCTTTCCGTCACGCCCGTGCCGCCATCATGGTTGCTTGCCGCCCAAATCGCGATCAACTTGGCAATCGTCGTAGTTGGAATCATCATATTGACTGCAGCCGGAGTAGCCGTTTTCGGCCTTGAGATCCCAAAGAATATCCCAGAATTTCTGTTGGCCGATTTTCTTACCATTACTTCTTTGTTTGCCGTGGGGCTTTGCATCGCCGCGATGGTCAAAAATGATGCGGTGGCTCAAGGGATTGGCGGATTTCTGTTCTTTGCGTTGATGTTTTTCGGCGGCATATGGATACCGCGTCCGCTTATGCCGCCCATGCTGCTCGATATCAGTAACGGGATGCCGCTTGGTGCATCGGTAGATGCAATCCAAAGGGCAATGCAAGGGTTGCTCCCTTCGCTGCAATCAATCCTAGTATTAACCGCTTACACGCTGGTTTTTGGCTATCTGGCGGTGCGCTATTTTAAATGGGAATGACGAGCGAATAGACCATGGGTGTCGTTTCTCTGGCGCAAAACAACAAGCCAACGGAATAGTTAATGAAAAACCTGACGCGCAGAAAGATGATGACGACAGCTACTACAATTGCCATCCTGACTATAGCGGCTGTTATGTTTGCGAAGATGATCGGAGCGATTATTGTCGGAGCCTTTCTGGCGGGCGCGGGAACGGCGATCACGATAGGACTTGTGATCATCGCTAATATCTGGATCAGTAAAAACAAGTAAATCTGTTTCACGTGAAACAAAAGGAGCAATTAATGTCTACTCGTAAAATGATTATCAGCGTTCTTGTTTTACTACTGGTCACTACGCTGGCCGGTGTCCTTCATTGGAATGGTTTGCCTGATCCCATGGCTTCCCATTGGGATATCAATGATCAGGTCAACGGCACGATGCCCAAGTTATGGGGCGTATTTCTGATGCCGCTCATCTCGCTGGGATTGTTCCTGCTCTTCCTGCTAATACCGGCCATTGATCCGTTAAAGGCGAATATCGCCAAGTTTCGCGGTGCATTCAATTTGTTCATAGCGTTTATGACACTGTTTCTAATGTATGTTCAAGGATTGATACTTGCTTGGAATCTTGGCTTCACTCACTTCAAGATGAGCGAATCGCTCCTGCCTGCGGTAGGCCTACTATTTATCTTGATTGGTTTCATGATTCGCAAAGCCAAGCGTAATTTCTTTATCGGGATTCGCACGCCATGGACTTTATCCAGCGACAAAGTCTGGGATGAAACACATCGAGTCGGATCAATCCTGTTCATTGCTTCAGGCGTATTGGCTTTGACCGGGGTGTTCTTTGGAGGCGCAACAGCTTTTCTACTGATTTTAATTCCACTAATGGTCTCAACCATTTTTCTTGTCGTCTATTCGTATGTTCTGTATCAAGCGGAAATGAAAGCTTAATAGAAACTGGTCGATACGAGGAACTCAAAAGGGACTTGCTTTTAGCGAGTCCCTCTTTGTTTGATTGACGTTATTAGAATATATGTTCTAATTGATTGGGAGGGGTTGCAAATCAAGCATAAAGTCATTACACTTGACCTATGTCCGCTGGCAAAATCCTTGAACTCGAACAACGGGTTGGGCAACTCAAACGTCTCGTTGAATTAAGTGTCACGCTCAACTCGACTCTTGATCTGGATACCCTGCTTCAGCTTGTGACCAGTACTGCGGTTGAATTGCTGGATTGCGAAGCGGCATCCATTTTGTTGTACGACGAAAAACAACCGCGTCTTTACTTCGCCGCCGCAACCGGGTCCGATCCGAAAAAGCTTGCTGAAGTTCCGGTGCCGATTGAAGGCAGTGTGGCTGGGACGGTTTTTCAAACCAACCATTCCGTGATCGTAAATGATGCGGATGGCGACCCTCGTCATTATTCATTGGTCTCTGAACATCTTCGTTTTCGTGTGAAATCGCTGATCGGCGTTCCCATGATGATCAAGGACCGCGTGATCGGTGTGCTTGAAGCGGTGAATAAACGCGGAAGAATTTTTGATGAACGGGACGAAACGATTCTTTCTGTGATTTCATCTCATGCCGCGATTGCGATTGATAATGCGCGCCTTTTGATCAGCACAAAGCANNGGAAAAAGTTAAAGAATCGGATCGGCTTAAGAGCAATTTTTTATCGCTAGCCTCGCATGAACTTCGCACACCGCTTGGAATCATTATCGGCTATGCATCTTTTCTGCGCGAAGACGCAAAGGGAGAATTATCGGAACATGCCCAGCACGTGCTGAACGCGGCTCTGCAAATGCGTTCGCTCGTGGAAGATATGACCAACCTGACCATGCTCGAAACGCAGAAATTGATGATCGTCAAACCGCAGTTTGTTGCAATTCAATCCATTTTGGAAAAAGCCTGTGATGAAGTGCGTCAGATCGCGTCGGCCCATGAGCATAAGCTGACCTTTGCTTTTCGGGAAGCGCCCATCACCGTCAATGTTGATCCCGATAAAACAGTTTCGGTCTTTGTCAATTTGTTGAATAACGCCATCCGGTTCTCGCCGCGAGGGAGCGAGATTATTGTCGGCGTAACGCAACAAGGGGATCGCGTGATGACATGGGTGCAGGATCATGGAATCGGAATTGCAGATGATAGGCTGAAGAAAATCTTCGAGGAATTTTATCAAGCCGAGCCGCCAAGTACGCGTCATTACGGCGGACTGGGAATCGGCTTGACAATTGCCAAGGGCCTGGTCGAAGCGCAGGGTGGAAAAATTTGGGCGGAGTCAGACGGCGCGGGTAAAGGCTCGACGTTCAAAGTGTTGTTGCCCAAAGCATAATTAAATATGTAGGGGCGAAGCATTGCTTCGCCCCTACATTGATTTATCCCAAGTGCATCGGCATGATTACGTGCAGGAATTGCTCATCGCCGACAGGTCGTATCACGCCCGGCGCATTCGGTGCGGACGTTTCCAGCGCGACATTTGGCGTTTTGATAATCTCCAGCGCTTCGCGCAAAAACTTGACGTTGAACGCGATCAACACGCCGCTTCCATCCACCGTGGCTTCGACGATGGTCTCGTTCTTGCCGGTCTCTTCCGATGTCGCAGTGATTTCAACTTCGCTTGGTTTCAAATCGGCATTCGCAGATTTGATGTTCAAGCGCGCCACGTTCGAACCTTCACGCGCAAAGATTTCAGCCTGCTTGCAAGCCTTGAGCAAGGCCGAGGTCGAGACGAGCGTGCGCGAAGTATGTTTGCGTGGAATGATCTGCTGATAATCGGGGAAGGTTCCGTCGATCAATTGTGAAACCACCTCAACGTCCTTCACGTGGAACACCACTTGCCCGCGTCCCTTCGGCGTGACCATGGAAATCGTCTCTTCGCCATCGCTGGCAACGCGCGCCAGTTCAGTCAACGCGCGGGCCGGAACAATTACTGAAATCGGTGCGGGTGCGGGTGCGGATAAAGTGGCTTTGCGCACAGATAACCTAAATCCATCCGCCGCAGCCATTGTCAATTTATCTGTCTCAACTTGAATCAGCACGCCCATCAGCACGGGACGGGCCTCATCGGTCGAAGCCGCGAAGGCGACTTGTTGAATCATCTCTCGGAATTCAGCCACATTTAGCTGCACCGCGCCTTCAAGGTCCGGAACAGGAAGCGGAGGAAATTCCTGCGCGTCGATGCACTTGATGTCGTTGGTCGAAGCTCCGCCGCGCACATTTAACGTCTGTGTTTTTGAATCGAGCGCAAGCATCACCTGATCGGTGGGCAACGTGTTGACCAAATCTGAAAATGTACGCGCAGGCACTGTCGTCGAGCCTTCCTGCTCGATGCGTGCCGGAATCCAACATGTGATTCCCAGTTCCAAATTTGTCGCCGAGAGTCGCAAACGTCCTTCGTCCGACGCGATCAAAACATTGGATAATACCGGCAGAGTCGAACGCGGCGAAACCGCGCGTGAAACAATCCCAAGACCGTGAGCCAAGTTTTCCTGCAAGACCGTTACTTTCATAGTCAGCCCTCGCTATCCGATGATGTGCGAGTATATCATTAACTCGCTATGCAGTGCGTCGCACTCGCTCAGATTCGCTTTATCATTAACGCACAAACGCCGAGAATATCAATGCCACTATCACAAGCAGAATTTGCAATCCAAACAAAGCCGCGGCAGCATAGATCACAAATCGCCATACCGAATTTTCTCGTTGTTTGCGAATCTCCTGACCCTCCGCTAATTGACGCACAACTTGCGCGGCATCCTCAATCGCTGACTTGTCCACTCCACCGGCCCAAACGAATCCTTGCGCTTCATTTGGGACGATGATGCGGCTTCCGTCAAACGAGCGGATCCACTCCGGCGCGTTGACCGCCTTGCTCCCGCTCAAGACGACCGCGTTAAATTTTCCTT
>PLNY01000380.1 GCA_003141915.1 Anaerolineae bacterium
TTTCTACTAGGTCAGGTGCGGTTTGTGCAAACTATTTAGCAACTCTAAATGAATACGTACTGTATCTCGATCATTCCGCGGCGGATTACGTTTGGAAACAGCTTGTCAGCGGACCCAGAAGCACCTTTCTTGACACACTTGGCGAGGCAACTTGGTATCTACATTTCAAGAATAAGGGGTATGGGGTAACAACTCATGTTCCTTTTGAAGATAACAATCGTAGTTCTGGTGATGTTGACCTTGTTGTGACAGCAGAAACAACAGAATGGTGGCTAGATGTTTATAGCACGGGTGCGACACTTCCAAAGATCCCTGACAATAGACCAGGTCCACATCGAGCTTATGGCAGGAAGTTAGAAGANNCGATAAATTTTCAAGCACTGTACGGACGGGAAGACTCAAAGGGAAACTTCTAGGTTTGCTGATTTGCATTCAAAAGGAAGATCACGCATTTCTTCTTCCACTTTATAATGCCCAGATATCAGGCAAAGATGTCTCTCCTCCCTTCGATCTCTTTACTGAAAAACGAAATGGGCTTCATGTGGTTTTGGTTAATATACTAAGCGCACCAAACGATTCTGAGATATTGCAACCTGTTATCCTTTGCCAGTGGTGTCGAAAATAGAAAAGACTAAATAATGAATGCTGTTCAAGAAAACCCCAAATGCCCTTATTGCCAAGGTGAACTGGACATTGCTCCAAAAAGAAAAAAGAAATGTCCTCTTTGTGGCGGATTCATCTTTGTTCGCAATGGGCAACTGGTGACAGAAGATGACGCTAACATTGAAGACTGGCTTGTACGTCTCGCCTTGTTCAATATCACAAAGGCTGACTTCGATAGCAACCGACAGAATCTAAGCAAACAGTTCGGATCACTTGCTTCCGTCAATGATACTGTTTGGAGATTGCTCAACGAACAAGTTATGAAGAGACGGAGTTTCCATGATATTCAGATGGCTTACTACGAGATGGCTCGACTCGCATCAATAGAAGGAAAAGACCCTAAGCCTTTTTGTGCTGAAGCATTGATAACACAACTGACTGAACTTAAAAGTCAAGGCGTAAGAACCGTAAAGGTTGTGGGCTATGGTATGCGTAGCGACTCAAGTTGTAAAAAGTGCAAGTCGCTTCATGGTAAGAGATTTGATATAGAAATTGCTCTTCGAGAATTGCCAATACCTACAGTATGTGAAGATGAGGTCGGATGCAAATGCTCATATGTTAAAGCAGATTAAATATCTAGCAGATTCAAAACGAGCCAATGGAAATCTATTGGCTCCTTTTGTTTATCCCTTCACTGCATTGATGAAATCCGCGAAAAGACCGTAAGCAGTTTCTTCGGGTCCGGCGCCCATGCCTGCGCGTTCGGTCTGGATGATCGCCAGGTCGCCCAGCACATCGGTGCGGAATTCAAGTCCGGCGCTGGCGCTTTCCATTCCATACAAACGCGAAGATGCATCCACTAATTCCGGCGCGACGCGCGCGCTGATTTGATCTCCGTTTCGTTCTGCGGATGCAACCAATTTCCAGCGCTGACCTTTTTCTTTTGCGCTTCGAATCATTTCCGGCGTGATGCCGCGGATGCCGGTTCGATTCACTTCCTGCGGCGTGAACGGTGCATCCATCAAAACGGTGATCAGCGCCGCAACCTTGATCGCCGCATCCCAGCCGTCCACATCGTTGGTTGGGTCGGTCTCCGCCACGCCAATACTCTGACAATATTTCACAGCTTCATCAAACGTCTCGCCGTTTTCCATGCGTGTCAAAATAATGTNNACCGGCGTGCCGCCCAACACCGTCGACTCGAAATAGAACTTTTTGTTTTTTGATTTTGCCAGCGCGGTCAGCTCGCGATAGCCGTGCACCACCGTGCCTTTGTTGGCAGTGATGGCGTGCATATTTGCATTCAACGCCGCGCGCACGTGATCAATCGCGGGCTGACCTGTCGCAACATTCACTGGAGAATTTTCAAACATTACATCCGCTTTGGATCCTTTGATGACCGACAACGAATCGTTCACGGGCATTGACGAAAGACTCGCAACCGATTGACCGGATTTGATCAGTGACAATGCCTTCACGATATCGAGTCCATTTGGATTGACCGCGAATCCGTGTTTGCCGGTGGCGATGCCGGTCACGGAAAATGTGATGTCGTATTGATCCTTTAAGGTTGCGCGCTTGCGTTCCAGCAAATGGATCAATGCTTGGGCAACGTTGCCGAAACCGATGAATGTAAGTTTGTAATTCATATATTCTCCTATTTCAAATTGTCATTGCGAGACCTGCGAAGCNNCGAAGCAGGTCGTGGCAATCTCAAGTAATCATCAAACAATCTATTGCATGACAACTTGAGATTGCCACGCGCCTTCGGCGCTCGCAATGACATAGTATCAAACCGGCGGATATGGAAACGATCTTCGTCCTTGCGGCGGACGCGGAAAAACTTTCGATGCGGTCAATGCCTTGGCGCGCGACTTGAGCGCGGCGATCTCGCGCGGGCTGAGATAAGGCTGAAGGTCAGTCAGCAGGCTTTGGTTCGAGGAGAGGTGCGAGATGCACGATAATAAATCGTCGGGGATCGGCTCACCTGCAAAATCCCAAATCACGGTCCGTAGTTTATCATATTCATGGAAACAAATCCCGTGATCAATCGCCCAAAGTTTGTGTGAGTCGGTATCGAAGAAAACATGACTGCCTTTGCGGTCGGCGTTGTTGACGAGCATGTCAAACAAAACGACCGGCATTAATTTGGCTTTGTCTTCGTCGCTGAAATTGAAGTAATGATATTCGGGATCGTATTCGATGTATTGCTGGAGCGAACCAGAGCCATGCGGACCATCGGCGCGCAGTGTGGTGAACGGGACGAAGTGAAAGCCGAGCGCCTCGCTGACGATATACGCGGCGACCTCGCGCAAGGCCAGCGTGCTCTCTGGAAAATCCCAAAGCGGTTGCTCGCCGCGCGAGGGCTTATACACGGCTGGATATGTTTTATTTTCATAATGAACATCAACAAGGAAGGTGTAATTCGAGCCGAGTATGAACTGGCCCTTGAGTTTCAGCTCCCCATTTTGTAGTGCGATTTGCAAATCGTGAAATGGAATTCTGCTCACAGGGAAGGGTTAATGCAAATGCCCATTCTTCTTTGGGCAGAAGTGACCTTCGGGTTCCATCGGCTGGCCGCATTGCGGGCAAAGCGGGCGCCCGCGCTGAGAAACCTCCGCACCCCAACGCGCCATTTTATGGATCTGTTCGCGCGTGCACCAAAAGCGGATGACCGCGCCCGATTCGGGATCTTGATCCTCGGTCAGCAGTTCGCGCACCAACAGCACCACGCGGTCGCGAACTTGATCGTAACCGAGTCCGATCTCGCCGACACGGAACATCGGGTCAACGGGCGGATTGATGTGCATCTGTTCCTCAATGTAATCGGACGAGGCTTCCTCGAGGTTGGGATTCTGCCGCGCCACTTCCGCTAAAAATTTTTCCACACCAACGGCCATTGAAAGCAATTGGGTCTTTTCAATGATGACCGTGTAAGTCTTTTCAGCACGAAAGGCTTGAATATAAAAAACGCGCTGGCCCGGTTTGCCGATGGCGTCGCTGGTAATATGATCGCAAGGATCAACGTCAATTTCAGTACTTGGCATAAATTCCTTTGCAGTAATTTTAGTATACCAGATTGATTCCCGCCATGCTTTATTATCGCAAAAATTATTCATTCCTCTTTATTTGGTAAACATCGAAATCACGCGCCACCACCGCATTCGGATGAATGGATTGAGCTTCCTTCAAAACATCCCTCCCTCGATAGCGGCGCGAAATATGCGTCAGAATCAATTTTTTAACATTGGCTTGAACGGCCAACTCGGCGCCTTGTTTCGCAGTCAGATGCGAGAACTGATGCGCCATTTCCGCTTCTTCTTCAAGATAGGTGGACTCGATCACCAGCGCGTCCGCGTCTTTACAGAACTCGAGCAGGTTATCCGTTCTACCGACATCGCCCACCACCACGAGTTTGATTCCTTTTTCGACTGGTCCCAGCACGTCATCCGGTGTGACGCGCTTGCCATTCGATAAAGTAATCGCTTTGCCCGCCACCAGATCACGTCGTTCCGGTCCGAACGGGACACCCAGCCCGTCTGCCTTCTCCGATAAAAATGGCCGCCGTTCCTTTCCTTCAAAAATATAGCCGAGACAATCCGGGCCGCGATGCGTCACAGGAAAAGCCGTGATTGTAAAATCTTCCGCGTCGAAGAAAATTCCCGGCTTGATTTCCCGAAAATAAAGCGGCATGGGAGTCTGATTACCGCGCAAGACAACATCATCAATCAAAGCGCGAACACGATCCAATGTGCCGCGTCCGCCGAAGATTTCGAGCTGATCAATCGCCTCCCAACGCATGAATGTACTGACCAAGCCGCCAAGTCCGAGGATGTGATCGAGATGACCGTGCGTAAGCAGGATGCGCGTTAAATGTCTGAAGCCGACACCCGCTTGCAAAATCTGACGCTGTGTGCCTTCGCCGCAGTCAATGAGAAAACGATATTCGTTATGCGTTATGATTTGAGCTGAAAGCCCGCGTTTTGCCGACGGTGCGGAAGCAGAGGTGCCGAGGAATAAAATTTCAAACAAGATAAATCCTTGTAGAAGTTGATAAGTAAAAAGCAAAAAGTAACTTGTGCTTTACGTTTTGCGTTTTGAATTGCCTGCCAATTGTACCTTAAAGAAAACAGACCATTTGTGCTATAATTTTCATGTTAGCCTTTTACGTGTTGTGCGGTAAAGCATGTCTTTCTTTAAAATCTTTTCTCCATCCAAATCCAGGAAACGCAAACCTCAACGGAAGACTCCTCCGAAGGCGAAGGCACAAGCGCGCATCCAACCATCCAACAAACCAAAACCGTCAGAGCCAGCGCCACTACCTCCCGAGCCATCGCGATGGGACAGATTATCTTCAGAACGCAAGCTTGATCTCACCGGTATTATTCTCGCCGTCGTCGGCATTCTGATTCTGCTCACACTTTTTGCTTCCTCGCGCTCGGTATTCACAGCGGACCTGATTCGCTTTCTTGCTCAGATCTTCGGCTGGGGGATCTACATCCTGCCTGTTGCGTTATTCTTCTTTGGCGTTTGGCTGATCCTGCGCCGCAATGAACGGCTTCCGGCTTTTTCGCTTGAACGAGCTACGGGGATTGTTTTTTTGTTTTTCTGGCTATTGGCTTTTATGCACATTATCTACGTTCCACTTAATTTGGCATCCGATGCTGCGGACCATGGAGTCGGCGGCGGTTATATTGGCAGCTTTTTTGAGGTTGTACTTTGGAACGGTCTTGGCTTGTGGGGAGCGGTGATCATTCTGATGGCCTGGTTCTTGATTGCGTTGACGATGACGCTCGATATCACCATGCAGGATTTATTTAGTTGGATCGGAACTGGGTTCATCCGACTCAAATCTTTGGTGATCAAACCATCTCCGCCTCCCGCGCCTCAGGCAGCGGACGCGTCAGCCAATGGCTATACTCCGCTGAAAGAGACTCTTGCCGCGCCATCGATTTCATCTCCGCCGCCTGCTTTTCCAACCGTCACCACAACAGTCAGCGCGCCGGTCATTCAATGGG
>PLNY01000096.1 GCA_003141915.1 Anaerolineae bacterium
CCGCGCCGCGCGGCGTGGACTTGGATGCCTGACCACCCGTGTTGGAATAGACTTCGGTATCCAGCACCAGCACATTGACATTGCGTCCGCTGGCAAGCACATGGTCGAGACCGCCGTAACCGATATCGTATGCCCAGCCGTCGCCTCCCATGATCCACACGGATTTCTTGACCAGCGAGTCGGCTATGCTAATCAAATCTTTCGCACGCGAGTCTTTGGAATTTGCAAGTTTCTTCTTAAGCTCTGCCACGCGGCTGCGTTGCTCATCGATGCCAGCTTCGTTGGATTGATCCGCATGAACGATGGCATCCACAAGTTCCTGACCAAGCTCTTTGCTCAGAGCGGTTGCCAATTCATGTGCGTATTCGTTTTGTTTATCGAGCGTCAGGCGCATGCCGAGGCCGAATTCCGCGTTATCTTCAAACAGCGAGTTCGACCAGGCCGGCCCGCGTCCAAAGCTATTCTTTGCCCACGGCGTCGTGGGTAGGTTGCCGCCATAGATGGAGGAACAGCCGGTTGCATTCGCGACAATTGCCCGGTCACCGAAAAGCTGCGAGACAAGTTTGACGTAAGGAGTCTCGCCGCAACCCGAGCAAGCGCCGGAGAATTCGAACAGCGGGCGAAGCAGTTGCGAATTCTTGATGGTGGATGGATTGATCAGCTTGCGGTCGAGGTCTGGAATCTTCATGAAGAAGTCCCAGTTCTTGCTTTCGCTCGCGCGCAGAGCGGGCTGAGGCTCCATGTTCAGAGCCTTGCGCCCAGCCTGCGTCTTATCCTTTGCCGGGCAGGCCTCCACGCACAATTCGCAACCCGTGCAATCTTCAGGCGCAACCTGAATCGAATAGGTCATTCCTTTTGAGAACTCTTTATATTTTGACGGCATGTGCTTGAACGTTTCCGGCGCGCCCGACAGCAATTTGTCGTCGAAAATCTTTTGGCGGATCACCGCATGCGGACAAACCATGATGCACTTGCCGCATTGGATGCACAGGTCAGGCACCCAGACCGGAATTTCCAGCGCGAGGTTCCGCTTTTCCCATTGGGTCGTGCCGGTGGGGAACGTGCCGTCTACGGGCATTGCGCTGACAGGCACATCGTTCCCGTCGAACGCGAGCATGGGCGCCAGCACATTCTTAACAAATTCAGGCGCTTCATTCGGGACGATTGGCCGGCGCGTGCTCTTCGAGGTTGCCTTCGCCGGAACTTTGACCTCGTGAAGATTCTCAAGGGTTTGATCCACCGCATCGAAGTTTTTCTTCACCACGGCTTCGCCGCGTTTTCCATATGTCTTTTCGATGGCGTGTTTGATTTGGGTGATCGCGTCCTCACGCGGCAGGATGCCGCTGATTGCAAAGAACGCCGTCTGCATGATGGTGTTGACGCGGTTTCCCATGCCGGTCTTTTCGGCGACGTCATAACCGTTGATGACATAGAATTTAAGCTTCTTCGCCACAAGCTCTTTCTGCACCTCAATGGGCAATTGATCCCAAACTTCATCCATCCCATACATGCTGTTCAGCAAAAAGACGCCGCCTGGTTTGGCATACTTCAACATATCGAACTTCTCGAGGAAGACGGACTGGTGGCAAGCTACGAAGTTGGCTTGATTCACTTCGATCAAATAGGGAGCCTGGATTGGCTTTGAACCGAAGCGCAGGTGCGAGGTCGTCACCGTGCCGGCCTTCTTCGAGTCGTAAACGAAATAACCTTGGGCGAAGTTATCGGTCTCTTCGCCGATGATCTTGATCGAGTTTTTGTTGGCGCCGACCGTGCCGTCGGAACCGAGGCCGAAGAACATGCAGCGTACGGTCTCTTCGGATTCAATCGAGAAGGATGAGTCAACATCCAGACTGGTGTGGCTGACATCATCGTTGATGCCAACTGTGAAATGATTCTTTGGATCGGATTTCTTCAATTCATCCAGCGCGGCCTTGACCATGGCAGGAGTGAACTCCTTCGATGAAAGTCCATAACGTCCGCCAATCACTTTGATATTGGAGTGACTGCTTTCCGCTAATGCGTTTACGATATCCAGATAAAGCGGTTCACCGGATGAGCCCGGCTCTTTTGTGCGGTCCAATACCACAATGGATTTAACAGTCTTGGGCAAAGCCTTGATGAAATGCTCGATCGAGAATGGACGATATAAACGAACGCGCAACGCGCCGACCTTCTCGCCTTTTTCAGCAAGATACTTTACAGTAGCCTCAGCGGTTTCGCCGCCCGAGCCCATCAGCACAACCACTCTTTCAGCCTGGGGATGTCCGGCATAATCGAAGAGATGATAGGATCGTTCGGTAATCTTGGCGAACTTGTCCATCGCGGCTTGCACAATGGCGGGAGTTGCTTCGTAGAACGGGTTGACGGTCTCGCGTCCCTGGAAATAGACATCGGGGTTTTGAGCCGTGCCGCGTATCACGGGATGGTCGGGGGACAAAGCACGCGCTCGGTGCTCGCGGATCAGTTCATCGTCAATGAGCGAGCGAAGTTCTTCATCCGTAAGCTCAAAGATCTTGGCAACTTCATGAGAGGTGCGGAATCCGTCGAAGAAGTGCAGGAACGGCACGCGCGCTTTGAGAGTCGCGGCTTGAGAAATGGCGGCGAAGTCGTGCGCTTCCTGAACGGAACCGGATGAAAGTAGAACAAAGCCGGTTTGCCGGACAGCCATCACATCCGAGTGGTCGCNNACATGTTCGGGATCATCAGCAACAGGCCTTGCGAAGCGGTGAACGTAGTGGTGAGCGCGCCGGCTTGAAGCGCGCCGTGTACTGCGCCTGCTGCGCCGCCCTCGGATTGCATCTCGATCACAAGCGGAACGGTTCCCCATAAATTAGGCTTATGCTTGGCGGACCACGCGTCGGCATGTTCCCCCATGGGAGACGATGGCGTGATCGGATAGATCGCGAT
>PLNY01000218.1 GCA_003141915.1 Anaerolineae bacterium
TCCGGAGGCCGACGCTCTATCCACTGAGCTACAGGGGCGAATGAAAAATTTTACCACGCTTAATTTCTAAAAATCAAATTGGTTCTTTCCACCCGCGCGTTTTCAATGACGATTCCCAGAACATCCAAAACTTCCTCCGGGCGGCCGGTTGCGCCTTCACGCGCGGCGAGCCTCATGAGGATTTTGTCTTCCGATATCAATTCAATCTTTTCAATCAACGGACGCAGATCATAAGATTTTCCGCGGCGTTGACGCGGCAGAGATCGACTTGCCATTACTTCATTCATCTTCCGCTTCAACTCCGAGCCGGTAATGGATTCCGTTAAAGTGATTTCATATTCCGCTGAAACGATTTGCGTTTGCAGAGGCGGCTCGTGTTCATTCACGCTTTGCACGTTGATGATGCCAATGCCGGATGGCATCATGTCTTGTAATTGCGCTGGTAATGATGTCAAATCTATCTCTTGATTGAAACGCATATCCATCACTTCGCATCGCGATGAGAATCCAAGCGGCAGGGCGGAAGCGAAAGTCATTTTCGGTTGAGGATGGAAGCCCTGGGTGTATGCCAGCGGAAGTCCCGCGCGCCGCGCGGCACGTTCCCAAATGGTGTTCAGATCAAGATGTCCAATGTAACGCAATGCGCCAGTCTTGGAAAAAGTAATCCTTACCCTCATCAATCTCCAAACACCGGCAGTTCTACTTTTGATTTATGCGCCGGGCTTTTCACTTCTGGGCATTTCCATATCTCACCGGGATTCTCGCGGCGCGCATTGGCAAACGTCGGCAGGATGCCGCAGGCGAAACAGTTCAAGCGGCAGTCCACGCGGATCTTGCCTTCCAGCGATTGACGAAAATCCTGGAACAAAAAGTTTTTGCGTAGTGCCGCGCTGATGTGATCCCACGGAAAGACTTCATCGGTGCGGCGCTGACGATGTGTGTAGAATGCCGGGTCGAGTCCATGCTCGGCAAACGCATCAAGCCACGCTTGTGTTTTACGATGTTCACTCCAAGCGTCGAACTTCGTTCCGTTCTTCCATGCTGAATAAATGACTTCCGCCATGCGGCGATCCCCTCGCGTGAGCCAGGCTTCCAGCAGAGTATCTTCCGGGTCCGTCCAGCTCAATTTGATGTTGCGATCTTTCAATTCGTTCTTGAGCAATTTCTGTTTTGCGACGATGCTCTCGCGCGTATCCACTGAAACCCATTGGAATGGCGTCTGCGGTTTGGGCACGAACGTGCCGACACCCGCGTGCAATTTGACTTTCATGCCTGCCACTTTGCGTCCCTCGGAAATCACGCGCTTGCAAAGGTCAGCGATGGCTTGCACATCTTCGAGCGTTTCCGATGGATGCCCGATCATGAAATATAACTTGATCGTTGTCCAGCCGCGGCGATAGATTTCGCGCGTGGTGTTGATGATTTCTTCATCAGGAATGAACTTGTTGATGATGCGCCGCATTCGTTCTGTGGCGGCTTCCGGTGCGAGCGTGAACCCGCCCGAATAGTGTTCGCGCAATTTGTCCATGAGATCAATCGAAACGGATTCGATCCGCAATGAAGGGAGCGAGATGGTCAACTTGCGTCCTTTGAATCGCTCGCTGACCTTGTTGACCAGTTCCACTACATACGAAAAATCGGATGAAGACAACGAAAGCAAAGCCAGCTCTTCGAAGCCGGTTGCGTTGATGGCGGCTTCTGCTGCATCGACAATTTCATCTACGCTTCGTTCGCGGACCGGACGCGTGATCATGCCCGCCTGGCAGAATCGACAACCGCGCGTGCAGCCGCGCATAATCTCCACCGAGACGCGGTTATGCACCACCTCGATATTCGGCACAATGAACTTGGTTGGTGGCGGAGGCAGTTGCGCCACGATGCGTTTGACAACCGGATTGGCAATTCCTTCCATCAATGTGTCAACATGGGAGACTGTGCCGTCATCCATATAATGGACTTGATAAAACTTTGGCACATATACGCCGGGAATTTTTGCCAGTGCTTTTAGAATGTCATTGCGAGCCGCCGGATGCGGCGTGGCAATCTCCTCATCTATTGGGAGATTGCTTCGTCGCCACGAAGCGGCTCCTCGCAATGACATGATTGCATTGATAATATCGTGAATGACTTCCTCACCTTCGCCGATGACGAATGCGTCAATAAAGGCGTGCATTGGTTCGGGATTGGTCGCGGCATGTCCGCCGGCGATGATGATGGGATGAGAGTCGTCGCGGTCCGCGGAACGGACGGGAATGCCAGCAAGGTCGAGAATGTTAAGCGTATTGGTGTAGAGCGTTTCATAGGGCAGGGAAAAGCCGATCAGGTCGAAGCCGCTTAGGGCGTGTTTTGATTCGAGTGAATATAGCGGAATCCCGCGCTCGCGCATCGCGGCTTCCATATCGGGCCAGGGCGCGTACGCGCGTTCCGCCAGCGCATCCTGGCGTTGATTGATTTGATCGTAGAGAATTTTCAATCCAACGTTGGAGACGCCGATATCGTAAATATCGGGAAATATCAGCGCAACCTTCGTTTGAACCTTGCTCCAATCTTTCACCACGCTGTTGATCTCGCCGCCCACATAGCGTCCGGGTCGTTCAACCTTTAAAAGTATTTGTTCGAGGCGAGCCTCGATTTCTTCCGGCTTCAGCATCATGTTATTATACCTGATGAAGCTTTCAAAATTGCAAGGTCAGTCAAATGGACTAGTGGAATGATTGTACAATCATTTAAAATAGATTAGTCTTGGTTCTATATGAAGGAAAGGAGAAAGATAATGAAAAAGATTTTGATTTTAGTATTGGCTTTGGCGTTGAGCGGTTGTGGCGCGTTGTCGCCGGTCACGCCTACCGCAGCGCCGCCTCCCACTGCTCAAGTAATCGTTGCGACAGTTTTAGTTCCGGTGGTTGCAACACAGCCTCCGTCTCCAGTGCCGACGGATACGCCCGTTCCTNNGAACTCCGCAAGTTATCGTGGTTACTGCGACTGCTGGCGCAGCGAATACCGCAGCGGCTCCGGCAGCCACGACGGGTAGCGGCGCGGCGACGGCGACGGCAACCCTGCCTTCTGATGCGGGAGGCCTCGCGAAATCAGGAGAAGTTTTGTTTAGCAACCTGACCCGTTCAGGCAGTTACTTCAACCTCCGCTGCTCGCCGCAGGATATCACCTTTGGTGTTTCGACTTCCAGTCCGTATGTCATCGAAGTTGACCTCTACTATCGCATGGAAGACCTGACGACTCAACCGACTACGATCAGTGCATGGAAAAACTTTGGAAAGATGAAAGGCGATAGCAACGGAAATTACACGCTGGATGTCAATACTTTGCAGTTAAGCCCGGATTTGCGGGCACCTGCCAAGGCCTGGTTTGATTACCAATTCGTCGGCGTTACCAAAACTGGCGATTCGGTTGGAAATAGCGGAAAGATATCGCAACAGATTCTGTACTTAAAAGATTGTCCGTAACATTCAATGCCAAATGAAAAAGGCTGAGGATGCGAATGCACCCTCAGCCTTTTGGTTTATCTATATTTTAATCAGTGTACCCGCAGCCGTTTTGTAATTCCTTCTTTGAGCAATTTTGCGGCTCCGGCTTGATGGTGTTCTCTGGCGTAATCGAGAGGGGTCTTGCCTTCGGCCGACTTGACATCGGCATCGGCGCCGTGAAAAAGCAGCATGCGTACGGATTCAACGTCCCCGTTCTGGGCCGCGGCATGAAGCGCAGTGAAGCCGCCCCGCTGAGGCACGTTGGGATCGGCTTGTTGCCCAAGCAAATATTTTACGAGATCGGTGTGTCCGC
>PLNY01000126.1 GCA_003141915.1 Anaerolineae bacterium
CAAGTCATCGAACTGAGCCGCAACTTCGGCCACCAAGCCGCGTTGACCGCCGGGCTGGATGCTTCGCGCGGCGACCTCGCCATCACGATGGATTGCGATGGTCAGCATCCGCCCGAAATCATTCCCGAAATGATCAATCTATTCAAACAAGGATATGATGTGATTCAATGCCAGCGAAATGATGACGCATCACCGGGGGTATTCAAAAAATTTTCATCGGACAGGTTTTATTGGCTGCTTAATCTCGTTAGCGAAACGCGCGTCCTCCCTGGGGCGGCAGATTTCCGCGCACTTTCGCGTCAGGTACTGGACGCGTTGAAAGCCATGCCGGAGTCTCATCGCTTCCTGCGCGGCATGATTTCCTGGATGGGATATCGAAGCGTCATCCTTCCATATCGCGAACCGGAGCGCATCGCTGGAAAGTCCAAGTATTCGTTTGGAAAAATGTTTCGCCTGGCTTCAGACGCGATCTTTTCGTTTTCGATGGTGCCGCTCTATATCGGCTTAAGTTTTGGCTTTATATTCATCATCCTCGCTCTTGCTCAAATGACATATGTTCTTGTACTTTGGCTTACGCATCAAACAAATTGTATGGTCTCCGGCTGGAGTTCGTTGATGGGCGTTCTGTTGATCGCCAGCGCAATCATCATGATCTTGCTTGGCTTCATCGGCGTGTATGTCGGGTACATCTTCCAGGAAGTGAAACGAAGGCCGGTTTATCTGGTACGCCGCCCGAGGCCGGAGGAATGAACGTGGCGCGTCGAATTTCTTTTCCGCTTTGGACGATTCCCGCCGCGCTCTTGGTCATTGTTGCCGCGGCGTATGGTTTCTTCGCGGCCCAGGGAGGAATTCATTGGGACGATTGGGCAATGATGTGGGTGCCGGCCTTTCTCGGAAAAGAAGGCATTGCCCAATATTTCGCGCCGAGCCGGCCGTTCTGGGGAAATTTCTATATTCTCAATACGTCGTGGATTGGAACGAACATTTTGGGGTGGCAGGTTTTTGCGTTGATCTGGCGCTGGCTCGCGGCCGTGGCTTTATGGTGGGCGCTTCACCTGGTGTGGCCGAAGAAATCCCGCGCCATATTTTTTATGACGCTGTTCATCGTTTTATATCCGGGCTTCATGGAACATTCCATCGTTATCACGTACGGACATTTCTCGCTGATCTTCACATTCTTTTTTCTTTCCATTGCCTTGATGCTCGTCGGCGAACGCTGCCCGCGTTATTATTGGCCGGCGCTGATCGGCGGGGTGCTTTGTTCGGCGATCAATCTGTTTGCGCTCGAATATTATTTCGGGATTGAATTATTGCGCCCGCTGTTGTTATGGGTCGTGATTTCGGAATTAACGCCGGAACGAAGAAACCAGATCAAGCGAACCCTGCTGGCTTACTTGCCGTATGCCGTGGTGCTGGTATGTTTTATTTTGTGGCGTATTTTTGGTTATCATTCTCAAAGCTATGATATTCATTTGAGCGCGAATGGCAGTTTGTTGAAATCATTATTTACAATGGTATCGCAAGTTCCCGTATCCATCTGGACTTCGAGCGCCGGGGCCTGGTTGGAAATTTTTCATTTCCCTTCAACCGCCGACTTTGGAATTTTTCTTTCCATCATTTACTTCATCGTGTTGCTGGGTTCATTTGCCGGGTTGATCTTCTACGCTTCACGGTTGAAGCCTTCGGAGAATCAAATCGACTCGCCTGCATCGGATAAAAGAATCATTGGACAATGGTTCATCCTCGGCGCTTGCGCGTTGATCACGGCGGGCATTCCGTTCTATGTGGTCGGCCTTGAAGTCCGCCTGGATTTTCCGGCGGATCGTTTCACCCAGCCTTTCGCGTTCGGCGCGGCTTTTATTCTTGCCGGGTTGCTTGAGTTGATTCCATCCATTTCATGGCGCACGACTCTTGCCGCGGCGTTAATCGCATTGGCGATTGGATTGCAGATCCAATATGGGTTTTCCTTCCGCCAAGATTGGAAACTGCAGGAATCATATTTCTGGCAATTGTTCTGGCGCGCGCCGTCCATCCAGCCGGGCACGGCGGTTCTTTCCGACAGCACGATCTTTTCTTATACCTCTGCCGATCATCTGACCTTGCCGTTAAATTGGATTTACGCGCCGAATCAAAAGAATGGGGAATTACCTTATGCTCAAATATTTTTTGTTATTAATACCGGCGGTACCATCCCATTAACACCCGGAGCGCCTCTCGTCAAGATAAAGGATGTGGAAAGCTTTCACGGCTCGACGGATGCCGCCCTCGTCGTTCAATTCACTCCGCCATCGTGCCTGCATATTTTGAATCCAACTTACGATGCTGATCTTCCGCTTGCGCCTCTTTCGGGACAAACCTATAAAGCGCTTTCTGACGCGAGTGTTCCGGTGCTTGGGCGCAAGGACGACTTGGCGCTTCCGCTTTCCAAACCATCGTTGATTAAACCCTCGGCTGACACACCTGCGGCCTTAACGAATCTTTTCGGGGCCGAGCCGCCGCGCACCTGGTGTTATTTCTACGAGAAGGCGGATCTTGCCCGTCAGGAAGGCGATTGGGCGCACGTCGCGCGTTTGGGCGATGAGGCCTTTGCCGCTTCCTATCGCCCGGATGATCTATCGGAGTATTTGCCGTTTATCGAAGCCTATGCCCGTTTGAACCGCTGGAACGACGCCAAGCAGTTGACTCTCTCGACGGCGGACACGATGCCGATTCTCGAACCGGCGTTGTGCGGATTGTGGCAAAGAGTGGATGCGAATCCTTCTTTATCAACTCAA
>PLNY01000250.1 GCA_003141915.1 Anaerolineae bacterium
TTCTTATTACAAAAATCAGTAAGAGGTATGATGTTCAGCTTTTTCAAACACAAGGCAGACGTATTTAATAATTTAATTGCACGGCAAACTCCTCTTACAGTCGAAGAATCGGTGCTCTTGTGCAAATATGTGGAAGTTCAAGGCCCCGAAGTGGCGGAACAGTTTTCACGCAAAGAAAAAGAAGCGGAAGAAGTGTGCCGCGTCTTGATTGACGAATTCAATCATGCTTTCAACACGCCATCCGACCGAGAGGATATCTTTAACTTATCCCGCACCATTGACGATATGTTCGATTACGCATACAACACAGTGGACGAGATAGACGTCCTAAACGAAGCTGCAAATGTGATCGCCGATATCGTGGTGAAGCGTACCTGAAGTTATGCCTTTGCAACTTATTATCGTCATCGCGCTGGCGCTCATCTTTGATTTCCTCAATGGAGTTCATGGCTCAAGCAACATTGTAGCGACCGTGATTTCTTCGCGAGCCTTTCGACCGCCAGTTGCGCTCCTCATCATCGGGGCGGCAGAATTCATCGGACCGTTCCTATTCGGCGTGGCAGTCGCCAAAACGGTTGGCGCGCAAATCGTTGACACGAGAGTCATTACTTACAATATCTTGATGGCTTCCTTAATAAGTTGTGTGGCCTGGAATTTCCTGACTTGGTTTTTGGGATTACCCAGCAGTCCATCACACGGACTGGTTGGCGGTTTGGTTGGAGCGACAGTACTTGGCGTGGGTCTCAGCGCACTGCGAATGCAGGGACTGACCAAGGTTCTCATTGCATTGTTTATTACTCCGTTAATCAGCTTTGGATTCGGATATATCACAACCAAGCTGATCTTCTTCCTGGTGCGCAATGCGACACCGCGCATTAACAATTTCTTTAAAGAAAGCCAATTAATCACTGCGGTTCTTCTTGCTTTGAGTCAAGGCTCGAACGATGCACAAAAAACAATGGGCATCATTGTTTTGAGTCTGATCATTGACAAGGACATGTTTGCATTCAGCGTTCCATTATGGGTTATCGCGGTGAGCGCGGCCGGCATGGCGCTGGGAACGGTTTTATCCGGAGCGCGGCTGATCCGCACATTGGGCAGTAAGTTCTACAGGATACGTCCAGTAGATAGCTTCTCAGTGCAGATTTCATCATTGTTTCTAATGGTCGCATCTTCGCTGTTTGGCTTGCCGGTTAGCACAACCCAGTTGATTAGTTCTTCCATCATCGGCGTTGGATCAGCGGAACGGTTGGGCAAGATCCGATGGAACGTAGCGAATGATATTCTCGTCTCATGGATATTGACCATTCCGGCCACTGCCGCGCTCGCCGCGGGAGTCTACTGGCTGTTGATGAGAAGCACGATCTAATTTAGTTTTGGAATCCCATGCATAAAAAGAAGGATGAGCGTCAACTCATCCTTCTTTTTATCAATTACTTGACTTGTTACGCGGCGCGCATCTTTTGACGCGCAATCGCCGAACGAAATATCCGGTCAAAGAATCCGTAATAGCCATCCTTATCCCATAGAATCATATAATCGGCGGGACCATATTCTTCGGGGCGATAAAGGATTCCGCAATTGGAATTAATCTCCAAAATATAAATCTCACCTTGTTCGTTCACGCGGACATCACAGCGCCCGTATCCGGTTCCAGACGAGGCGAGATACATTTGACGGCCTACCTCTTGAAGTCGAGAAGAAAGAAGCGGATCTTTAACTTGACGAAATTCAAACGGGACCGAATAATCCCATTTGATATCAGTATGCCAAAAATCTTCATTAGGAGGGAAGATCAATTCCGCGGGCGGATACACAAACGGATGGTTGAGATCGTCGGGATTATCCACGACAAAGACATTGTATTCGCGTCCGACAATAAACTCTTCGACGCGCGCACTTCCAAACAGGGAAGCAATGCGCGTGAACTGCGTATGCAACTGCTCCAGATTATCCACGCGCGAGTCACGCGTCATCTCGATACTGCTATAACTCTTAGGATGCTTGACCATTAACGGAAAGCGCAAATTTTTGACAAGGCGATCCAGATCATCTTTTTCCGTGACGTGATAACCTTTTGCAAACCCGACTCCGTACGCTTCGGCATCGGCTTGCATTTTTTCGCGTGACTGATCGTAGAACTTGCTATCTGAACCGGTGAAGGGCATACTCAATTCTTCCATGGCTTGGACAACATCCAGCCCGGGATAATCCTCGTCCGCCGCGCCATCGCATAAATTGAAATATACATCGAACCGATTTTGATCTCGAATCGCTTTCAACTTATCGAACACGGGACGACTCAACGTGAGCATCTCCCATTCACACGGATAATGCGCGATAAACTCGGCGGGAGTAAAGCCCCAAGTCTCATCATCATAAAGAACACAGACTCGCATCGGTCACCTCATTTCTTGATGCGAACATTATCATAAAAAGTTTTTCTACACAACCCTTAAAACAAAATTCGTTGTAGAATAGATATAGAGATAAAATCATGCCCGAAATTTCCCGTTTCTTTGGCATTATCATCACGATGTACTACAGCGATCACCAGCCACCCCATTTTCATGTTCGTTACGGTGACTCAAAGGCGCAAATAACCATTGAAGCCATTTCAATCTTGAATGGAACCCTGCCGCCGCGCGTTTTCGGACTTGTCGCTGAATGGGCCTTGGCACATCAGGATGAATTGCGGGAAGATTGGCAACTTGTTCAAAATGAGGCGATGCCAAACAAGATAGATCCATTGGAGTAAACTTTATGCTAAAAGATATTGTAAAAGTCAAACCGCTGAAAGATTTTCATCTGTACCTGGAATTTGAAGACGGCGCAAAAGGCGAAGTGGATATTCGCAAACTCATTAAGTTTAAAGGCGTCTTTGCCAAATTGAAAGACGAGACCTTCTTCGCCAAAGTGGAGGTCAATCCAGAATGGGGAACCATCTTCTGGCCTAACGGCGCCGACCTCGACCCCGATGTCTTATATAGCATGGTAACAGGAGAAGAGATTCCAACAGCAACATCTATCACGCGATAACGCAAAAATCTCCGAGTTCTTGCCTCTGCGAGGTGCTTCGTGATGAACTCGGAGATTTTTGCTCTTTGATGACTTTCAACTTATCCAACACCGGTGCTTTCTTACCGGAAAATAGAAGCCTGGCGCATGAGTGATATGGGATTTTATGCCCCCCACAGGTGGGGGGTGTTTCAAGAGGGTTTGGAAGAAGCAGATGGAGAGTATCTTCGCTGAAGCTTCGCTCAACCTTCGCTTAAGCCTTCTGCCGGGTACCCCCCACCTGTGGCTTTTCCAACATTTGCGGACGCCAGGGCCTGAGATAAGATTGATCTATTCTGGTCTTGATACCCCCGAAATTCGTTGTAGAATCAACCCATGGACTTATTAGCAAGGCGAGGTAAACTATGAAAGTCTTTCTCAGTTCCACCTACCTTGACTTGATTGAACACCGTAAAGCCGCGCATGATGCGCTGGAACAACTTGGTTTGCACGTGATTTGGATGGAAGCCTTCGGTGCGCGTCCAGTTGAATCCACAAAAGCCTGTCTTGATGAAATCAAAGAATGTGAATTATTCGTTGGAATTTACGCGCATCGTTATGGATATATTCCCGACGGCAAAGATGTTTCCATCACCGAACAGGAATTCGACCACGCGCAAAAATTGGGAAAGCCTATCTTTGGTTTTATCATCAACGACGAACATCCCTGGTCGCCAAAATATATTGAGCATGACAAGGAAGCTAAACTCGAAGCCTTATTGAGCAAGGTCAAAAAACAACCCGTTGAATTCTTCACCACCCCCGACAATCTCGCCAACAATATAGCGTCTTCGGTGGGACATTATCTCTCCGAACATAATCCAAGTCCCGATTCCCAAAATCAAATTTACCAACCTCCCAAGCCCACTGGCTCGACTCTTCCAACCCAACCTTACTTCTTCGGTCGCGTGGATGAACTCAAAACCATTGCCGATTCGCTTTCACCCGAGTCGCGCACTTGGGGCGCATTGATTGACGGACCCGGCGGCATTGGCAAAACCGCGTTGGCTATAAAAGCCGCACATGATGCAT
>PLNY01000238.1 GCA_003141915.1 Anaerolineae bacterium
CCTCGTTTGGTGCGGAGGTCACAACCGCCGCAGGATGGGCCATCCTCGCCGCATCGATCTTCATTATCCTTTATGTCTGGTGGGCCTTCCGCAGTGTTGAACATCCAGTGCGCTACGGCACGGCGGCGATCATTGCCATGTTCCATGATATATTCGTGGTACTAGGCGTGGAAGCCATGCTCGGCTATTTCCTGCACTGGGAAGCGGACTCTCTGTTTCTGACTGCGTTGCTCACGGTGATCGGTTTCTCTGTCCACGATACGATCGTTGTGTTCGACCGCATCCGCGAGAACGCTAACATTTATCGCCGCGTGGATTACGAAACAATGGTTAATCATTCCGTCGTCCAGACCCTCGACCGTTCAATCAATACCCAGCTTACCGTGATGTTTACATTGTTTGCGCTGGCATTATTTGGCGGCGATACGACACGTCATTTTGTGATCATTCTCTTGGTGGGTATTTTCAGCGGAACCTATTCATCCATTTTCAATGCCTCGCCGATTCTAGTGGTATGGCAAAACCGCGAATGGAGAACATGGTTCAGGCGAAAAACGGAAGCCCAGCCAAGAATCGCTCAATAAATATAAAGTCTTTACGAAGAAGCGCATCGGTGACGGTGCGCTTTTTTTCATGAACTAACTCATCAAAGGCTTCCTGATCGGATTGGCCATCGCGCAGGTGTTGGATTCTTTCGAGAGCGCTTCACACCCGGTTGGATGGTTTGGGTGAATCGAATAGCTGGCGCGGCTATTATGGCATTTGGAGCCGCAGCGCTGGCAATTTTGTAAACAAAGCTCCCGAAGCGAAATGCCGCTCTCAGGGTTATAATTAAAAATATCGAAGGAGCAGAACAACCATGAGCGAAGAAGTGAATTCAGAAAATAAATCTCCTGAGGCTAGTTCCTTTTACGAGCGCCCAAATGTCAAGCAGGACACGATCCAAATTGGAGGCGGGATTCCTTTTGGCATCGAACAAGTATCGAACAAGGAACTCGGAATCGGAGGCGCATACGGCGCATGGGGCAAAAGTTATGACAATGCCAACCTTCCGGAGTTTGTGGAAAGCCGCACGGGCCGGCCATGGAACAAAGAAGACAAAATGGAACTCGGCGATTTGGGATTCGTAAGCCGCCAGCATGTCCCGATATTGACTCAGGAAGAAAATCATCAACTAGAGTTGGAAGTTGGAACGCGGTTAATCAAAGAGGCCGCCCAAAGCAATGGCTGGGAGCCGTCCGAAGTCGAGGGGTTACTCGTTGGAATGAGCGGGCCGATCAGCAATGATTATCTATCGGAAATTGCACAGCGCGCCGGAATTCCGGATAGCGCTCTTAAAGTCAGCGTGCATAAAGCATGTGACGGATCAGTCGGGGCATTGAATTTGGCTCTCAACCCGGAACTCTCTCAACCGGGACAACTTAACGTCGCAGAAGAATTGCGAGGCAAAAAAGTTCTGGTCGGCGGCATCGAAGGCTTGAGCCGCTTTATCGGCATGTCACAGGATAAAAATGCCCTGCAGCTTTTTGGAAACGGTTTCGGCATGATCGGCCTCATTCCCGGAAAGACCATCAAGTTTCTCGTCGGCAAAAGCATGGAAGTTTTTGACGACGAAGGCCTGCTTAAGGTACGCATGGTTTATCCTCATTCGGTGAAGGCAATTGGAAAGTTGGTGGATGTTGTTCAAGAAGGAGCGTCCTACATTCGGGTCGCAGGCTTGATGCACGAACCGGAGGACGGCTCAAATATTTCCATGGCTGGATTGATGGGCATGGTAAAGCTCTTCGTGCGGAACGGCGTTCAAGCGGTTACCGATGTTTTCAGCTCTTACCAGAAATTGATGGAGAAAGTTGGAACGCCTGAAAAGAAACTGGCGGTCGCCATCGTCCACCACGCCAACTACAAGATCAACAAACTGAAGGAAAAACAATTGCTAAAGGAAGGCATCAGCTTTCCAATGCCGTGGCTCCTGAAAGATTTCGGCAACGTGAGCGCCGCGTCGAACATGATTGCTTTTCTCAGACAGCTTCCGCAGATCAACCCCGGCGATCATGTTCTGTTCGACGGCTTTGGCGCCGGAAGTTACTACGATGTGCTGGCCGTGGAACTGGGAAGTTAATTGCATGAGAAAATGAGGGCAGAAAAGCTTACTGCGAGCAATAAAGTGGAGCCGTAAAGTTTTGGCTCCACTTTCCATTAATAAAGGGGGAAAACATGGCTTTACCAAAACCCCTATTCAAGGAATGACTTCAATCGAAATTCTTGGCAAAGACTCTTAATCAAGTCGCCTCTTTCGTGGTAAAGTAGCTTTGTTTATAAGAGTGCAAGAATCGGGCTTCTCAATAAATTATCCTGCAACGATGCCTTTTGAGATGCGAAGCCTTACTGATATTGAACAACGACTGTAGAATTCCTTTAGAGTGAGGAGCATGAGCCATGGATTTTCAGGCCACAACTTTATTTCTCGATATCGGTGGCGTTTTGCTTACGAATGGATGGGACCACAATATTCGGTTGCATGCTGCCGAAAAGTTTGGTCTCAATGACCACGAGATGAATGAACGTCATCACTTAACTTTTGATACGTACGAAGCCGGCAAACTCAGTCTCGATGAATATCTTAACCGGATAGTTTTTTATCAGAAACGTTCTTTCTCGCGGGAAGATTTCAAGAAGTTCATGTATGATCAATCGAAGGCGTTTCCCGAGATGATTGAATTAATCCGCGGATTGAAGACTTGATACAACCTTCAGGTCGCCGCGGTAAGCAACGAAGGAAGGGAACTCACAACCTACCGCGTTCAACAGTTCAATTTGGGATCCTTCGTGGATTTTTTTGTATCATCGTGTTTTGTCCATTACCGCAAACCGGATGAAGATATGTATCGTGTTGCTTTGGATATCTCACAGGCGAAGCCGGAACAAGTCATCTACATTGATGATAGAGAAATGTTCGTCGAGGTGGCGCGCGGATTGGGAATCACCGGCATTACGCATGCCAGTTACGAAGCGACGAAGAAGTCATTGGAAGCATTGGGGCTTAGTTTGTCAAATTAATATTTCATAAACAATCCAGCAAGCAGAGAAGAAATTCTTGCACATAATGAGATGATTTTAGTACATCGTGCCATGAAAGGAAAATTGATATGCAAATCGGTATGATTGGTTTAGGTCGTATGGGAGCAAATATGGTGCAACGGCTGATGAAAGACGGCCACGAATGCGTGGTATTTGACATGAATCAGAACGCCGTTGCAACGCTCGCGGCACAGGGAGCAAAAGGTGCAAATTCGCTTGGAGATTTCGTTTCGCGATTGAACAAACCGCGCGCGATCTGGTTGATGGTTCCAGCCGCGGTTGTCGATCAGGAATTGGCGGCGCTGACGCCGCTGCTGGAGGCGGGCGATATCGTCATTGACGGAGGGAACTCTTTTTATCGCGACGACATTCGTCGAGGCGCGGAGTTGAATCAGCGAAGCATCCACTATCTGGATGTTGGAACCAGCGGCGGAGTCGCGGGACTCGAGCGTGGGTACTGTCTGATGATCGGCGGCGAAAAAGACATCGTGAATCATCTTAATCCAATCTTCGCCAGCCTTGCTCCCGGCGCCGACGCCGCGCCTCATACGCCCGGTCGGGCTGAAAATAAGGGAACCGCTGAGCAAGGCTTCCTGCATTGTGGGCCGCAAGGAGCAGGCCACTTTGTAAAGATGGTCCATAACGGAATCGAATACGGGATCATGGCAGCGTATGCGGAGGGATTGAATATCCTATACAATGCCGATGTTGGTAAACAGGCAAATGCCGCGGATGCCGAGACCACGCCAATGCGTGACCCGGAGTATTACCAATATAAATTGGATTTAACTGAAATCGCTGAAGTCTGGCGCAGGGGCAGTGTGATCGGCTCATGGTTGTTGGACCTCACCGCCATCGCGCTGCTTAACGATCCCGACCTCAAGGATTTTGAAGGCCGGGTGTCAGATTCCGGTGAAGGACGGTGGACGATTGCCGCGGCAATTGATGAGGCAGTGCCAGTCCCAGTGATCAGTGCGGCGCTGTATGGACGTTTTGCCTCACGCGGCGAAGCCGATTATACTGACCGATTACTCTCTGCAATGAGAAAACAGTTCGGCGGACATGAAGAGAAGAAAGGGTAGCACGATGGCCGGGAATCATACTCACTCTGTCAAATCCGACGCGCTCGTGTTATTTGGCGCAACTGGCGACCTTGCGCATAAGTTGATTTTCCCTGCACTGTATGCAATGGTAAAACGAGGCGTGTTGACTGTTCCAGTGATTGGTGTGGCATTTCCAAAATGGGATCTGGAGCAATTACAGGCGCGAGTGAAAGACAGCCTTCAACAATCTGGCGGTATGGATGATCAGAAGGCTTATGACAAACTTCTTTCTTTGTTCAGCTATGTCAGCGGCGACTATAACGATCCAGCAATATTCACAGCCATAAAAAAGGCGCTGGGTAAGGCGCAGCGCCCTGCATATTATCTCGCCATTCCGCCCGCGCTTTTTGAAAAAGTAATTCAGGGACTGGGGGCGGCCGGGCTGGCCAAAGATGCGCGCGTCATTGTCGAGAAACCGTTCGGACGCGATCTGGTATCCGCGCAGAAACTTAACCGCGTCGCACACTCCGTGTTCCCGGAAGACTCGATTTTCCGTATTGATCACTTCCTGGGAAAGGAAGCGATCATGAACATCCTGTATTTTCGCTTTGCCAATTCATTCCTCGAGCCGATTTGGAATCGCAACTACGTCTCAAGCGTGCAGATCACGCTATCGGAAGATTTTGGCGTAGAAAAACGCGGTGCGTTTTATGAGACGGCGGGTTGTCTCCGTGATGTCATTGAAAACCATCTCTTTCAAATCACAGCATTGCTCGCCATGGAACCGCCCGCGTATCAAGGCTTTGGAGCAGTGCAGGCCGAAAAAGCCAAGGTGTTTCAAGCCATGCGACCGCTTCGTCCCGGCGATATGGTGCGCGGACAATACGAAGGCTATCGGGATGAACCGGATGTGGCAAAAGATTCCGACGTCGAGACTTTCTGCGCCGTGCGCCTCTTCATCGACTCCTGGCGATGGGAAGGAGTGCCATGGTATCTGCGCTCCGGCAAATATATGCCGCAGACATCCAATGAGGTTCTGGTAGAGCTCAGACCGCCTCCGCAAAGACTGTTTGATGATTCGCGACCGGCTGATGGCCGCGCCAACTATTTGCGCTTTCGTATCTCTCCCGATTCTGTCATCGCGCTCGCGGCACGGGTCAAGCGCGCCGGAGAAGAATTTGTTGGCGATCAGGAGGAACTATATCTGATCGAAGAGCAACCCGGGGAGGAAACACCCTATGAACGGCTGCTTGGTGATGCCATGTCGGGACAGGGAGCGCTCTACACACGCGAAGACGCGGTGGAGGCGGCCTGGGCAGTGGTTGATCCGGTGCTGAAGAATCATCCAAAAGCATTACCTTATCCACGCGGCAGTTGGGGGCCGAAAGAGGCTGATGCGATCATNNGGCATAATCCATCCCCAGCCCAGAAAACAACCTAATGACATTCGACCAACTTTTAAGAGTTTTATGTTTGGGTACACGCCGAATATCTCTATACAGCTGATGTGCCATCAAGAGAATTGGGAAGCGGCGGTAAAATTACCTTCACTTTTCATTGGCAAGAATTAGATCACTGGAAGGGAAAGGTTTCATAGTGACTATTGAGTAGGCCTCTCATCTTTACCGATCCCTGCCCGCGCAATCGATCTCTTCACTCAACATGATTTTAATCCGTTGTATCGCAGACAATCGGCACCCTCTGCTCGACAACTCTCCCCAATCCCAGCCATCGGGGATACAATAAAGTCATCAATCGCATAATCGGTTCGGTGGTCGTGGCGCGGTACGCGTCACGGCGTCAGGCGAACGGCCTGTCGAAAAGCGCCACATTTGTGCTTGAACCTAAACCCATCTCATCACCGGCACCGATCTTATGACTCTTTGGCAAGAATACCTCCAACCTAAAACTTTATCAGAAGCAACTTCTGCGTTAGCCAACGCGCCGGGTCCCGCCCTGCCGATTGCGGGCGGCACCGATTTGATTTTAGATCTCGATCAGGGCCGTCATCCACCGATCCACACCCTGGTGGATTTAACCTCGGTTCAGGAAATGCTCCCAATCGAAATTCGTGCCGATAAATTATTCATCGGTGCGTCCGTATCCCACACGCACATCATCGAATCAGAACTTGTTGCTGATAACGCCCAAGCTTTGATCGAAGCCTGCGGCTTGATCGGCGGACCGCAAGTCCGCAACATCGCGACTTTGGGCGGCAACGTCGCCCACGCGCTTCCCGCCGCTGACGGTACGATTGCGTTAATGGCGTTGAACGCGCAAGTCGAAGTTGCCAACGCAAAAGGGAATCGCCGCGTTCCGATCAACGAAATGTTCCTTGGTCCGGGCAAAAGCGCATTGAAACAAAATGAATTGCTCGTCGGCTTTTACATTCAGACCCTAAAGGTCTCAGAGACCTTTAGGGTTTCCTCGTGCTTTAAACGCGTGATGAGACCGCAAGGCGTGGCATTGCCAATCATCAACATGGCAATCTGGCTGATGTGCGATCAAGATCGTATCGCGGATATTCGCATCGCAGTTGGACCGGGCGGACCCAAGCCCTGGCGCGCATTGGAAAGCGAAGCCTATTTGCGAGGCAAAGCGATGAACGATGAATCCATTAACCATGCTCTTGAGATTCTTTTACGCGACGTCCAATTCCGAACGAGTCCGCATCGTGCCACATCCGACTATCGCCGTGAATTGGCAAAGACTTTATTTAAAGATACATTTGATACCGCGTGGAAGCGCGCTTTAGATTAGAGGTAAAAATGAATGAGATCAACTTAACGGTCAATGGTAGGGAATATGCACTCCCATCCAAACCCGGTGAGATGCTATCTGGACTATTACGCGAACGCTTGAATCTCACAGGAACAAAGATCGGTTGCGAAGAAGCCGAATGCGGAGCGTGTACGGTTTTGATCAACGGTGAACCGATGTTATCTTGCGTCTATCCTGCCGAGCGCGCAAATGGAAAAGAGATTGTCACAGTTGAAGGCTTAGCACAAAATGGAAAACTCCATCCATTACAAGAAGCCTTTGTCCAACACGGCGCGGTGCAATGCGGATTCTGTATTCCCGGTCAACTTATGACCTCGTATGCGCTTCTTAAACGGAATCCGAATCCAAGCCGCGAGGATATTCGACATGCGCTCAAAGATACGTTATGTCGTTGCGCGGGTTATCCGACGATTGAGAACGCTATTCTCGCCGCCGCACAGTCCATGCAAACCAGCGAACCTATCGCGCCGCCGAAGATTCAACTCTCCGCAGAAAAATATCAAGTGATTGGTCAGTCAGTAATACGTCCCGACGCGGAAGATAAGGTCACAGGCAAAGCAAAGTTCTCTGACGATCTCAAATTCGATGGAATGCTATATGCGG
>PLNY01000138.1 GCA_003141915.1 Anaerolineae bacterium
GATGCCTCCGCAACTTCATACGGCACGCGCTTCTTCGTGCGTTCCACTTCGGGATCATCGAACTTGCGTCCCATGAAACGCTTGATCGAGAAGACGGTGTTCTGTGCGTTGATGATGGCTTGATTGCGCGCGACGCGTCCAACCAGCCGCTCATGATTTTTATTGACCGCCACCACCGATGGCACCAACCGCTCGCCTTCGGAGGATGGAACCACAACTGGTTCGCCACCCTGCATCACCGCCACGACAGAGTTGGTGGTACCGAGATCAATACCAATGATTTTTGCCATGAAATAATTTCTCCTTTGTTCACCGTAGGGCAGGATCGCGATCCGCACCTACGAATATTTATTGTGCCACCCTCACCAGCGCGGGTCGAATCACATGATCGCCCAGCATATAACCACTCTGCACCACCGCGATCACATGACCACTTTCAACAGTCGCATTCGGTTCATGCGAAATCGCCTCGTGGAAATTCGGATCAAACAACTGGCCCTCCGCTTCGATGCGCGTCACGCCTTCGGATTCAAGAATGGACTGCAATTTCTTGTGAATCAATTCAATCCCGCCAATCCACGAGCCGGAATCCGCTGGACGATTTTGTAAAGCGCGTTCGAGGTCATCCAGCACCGGCAGGAATTTCTTGATGATGTCGCCCTTCATCACAGACTTCATCAATTCCTGATCGCGCTGAACGCGGCTCTTATAATTAATAAAGTCAGCCTGTGCGCGTTGCCAGCCGTCACGATGTTCCGCGACTTTGGCTTCGGCTTCTTCGAGTCGCTTCATCAACGCTTCGATCTCCACATTGGCCTGCTCCGCGTTTTCAGGCGACTCTACAGCCTCAGCTTGAGTCTCGTTAACTTCTTCGTCGTTATGCTTGTGATGTTTTTTCTCTGCCATACTTCCACTCTCAAGATTTAATCTAAAATGATTCCGAATGATCGATCATCTTTATTCGCCCGCGATCCTATCGTTCACTAAACCGCTCAATAGCCCGGCGACATACCTTACCGTTGGAATCGTTTTCGCATAAGACATGCGCATGGGACCCAGCACGCCCAGCATACCTGTTGCAAATCCCGGCACGCCGTAACGCGCCAGCACCATCGAACATTGGCGTAATTCTTCCCATTCGCCTTCGCCCCCAATCAACACTTGCAAACCTCCGACCGCACTATTAACGGTGGACCGCGCCAATAAATCCTGCAAGGAGGAGTGTTCTTCAAATAGACGCAGGGCGCGGCGAGCTTCATCTGAATCTGCAAATTCTGGCTCGGATAAAACATTGGTCAAGCCATCGGTATATACTTCGCCGGATAGACTCTTGCCAGTGCGGTACATTTCCTGGACAATGAGGAACAGAATATCTTGATCGAGCGCGTCGAATCGAGCTGAGGTGGAGGCGATCTCATCTGCCGCGAGTCCCGCTAAAAGTCCGTTAAGATGCGTCGCGGTCTGACTCAGTTTTTCCTGTGTCACCGGTTCGGCCAATGTTAAAAGCTGCTGCGAGACTTCACCGCCAATCAACACCAGCACCATCAACACCTGACGCCCCTGCGTTGAAATTAATTCAACGTGTTGAAAACGGGCGCTTTCGGCGCGCGGCGCCGTCACTACAGACACACCCTGAGATTGATGTGCCAACACGGACGCGGCGAGGTGCATCCACTGATCCACGTCCGAGCGGGCCTGACGAAATTGATGCGAGATGGTATGTTCTACCGATTTGGGCAGCTCAGCCTGATTCATCATCTGGCTGACGAAGAAACGATACCCTTCTTCGGTTGGAACGCGTCCGGCGGAGGTATGAGGCTGGCGAAGATAGCCAAGCTCCGTCAGCGCCGACATCTCGTTGCGGATGGTGGCCGAGGAGAGATCCAGGTGATAATGCTCAACCAGCCGCTTCGAGCTTACGGGCTGGGCAGAGTCAATATAATCGCGGATGATGATGAGCAGAAGATTCTTTTGACGTTCAGATAGTTCAGGCATAATTCACACAGTTGGGACTCTCTTGAAGGAAAGTTCCCTCATGAGCATCAAATCATAACATGCGGGCGATAAGAGCGTCAATAAGAGGAGTGTAAGAAAATAAAAAGACGGCAGGTTTCTGCCGCCTCATGGCTGGAGAAATTCTCAAGGAGATGTCGCGGGTCTCCAAGCGGGATCAAAGTCCACCGCCGGATCAACAGTAATGCGGGTTCGGTCAGTGCCGGAAGAGGTTGCGTAGAAGATATCCTGGTTCGAGTCGGCGCTCAGCCCTTCAAACACGACCCAAGCGCCATCGGGTGAATAATGCACATTCTCCTCCGGCAAAGGATCCATTTTCAATTGATAGGCCGAATCAGTGTTGCGCTTCTCATACGGAATCACCATCACCCATGGCTGGACCGGGCCGCTGGAGTTTCGCTCATTGAACAAAATCATTTTTCCATTAGGCGACCACTCGGGCAAATAATCCCAAAACGATGGCCCTCTGCGCGCAATCTGCTGTGAGCCCTGACCGGTATCGGTCATCGTCCAGATTTGATACGCGCCATAACGCTTGAGGGTGTACGCGATTTGATTACTCTGCGGCGACCACGTGGGCTGACGCGTAATTATATCGGATGTCGTATTGGTAAGACGCTTAACAGATTGATCTGTAAGATTTATCGAATAGATCTGCATATACCCATCGCGCAAAGAGGTGAACGCAATCCTTTTGCCATCGGGTGACCAGGCCGGTTCGAAGTCGCCCCCGGGAGCGGTTGGCAGCGGCGTGAGGTTACTGCCATCAACATCGATAATATAAAGCGCAGTATTCGCAAGTGGGGGGTCAGAAAGATCCTGGCGCGCCTTACAAGGCGAAACGAAAACCAACCGTGTTCCATCCGGCGACCAGGAGGGCTGGCATGCCCCATCGGGCATATTCGTAATTGGTTGAATAACATTGCCGGTCAAGTCACTCAGGTAGATTTGAGGAATACCCGAGCGATCAGAAGCAAAAGCGATCTCTCCGGTTCCGCCGCCAACAGGCGTTGGCTGCAAAGTAACCGCGGGAGTAGAGGCAGGAGGCTTGCCAGCAGTCAATGTCCCGCCCGCTATCACGCTAACAAGAGTCGGAGTGAGCGTGAACGTAGCCGTGGGAGTAGAAGTCAGCGTTGGGGATGCGGTTGGGGTAGCCGTCCCGGTTGGAATAGATGTGGGAGTTGATGGTACTTGAACAAAAGGCAGGGCGCCGCGCATATTCGCGGGCAGGAAACCCGAGCCAAAGTAGGCCGCGCCGAATAGAACACAAACCAAAAGAATCAAAAGCGACCATAATAGCCAGGCAACGCGTGTCGCGCGCCGCTTGGTGCTGGGCGGCACGAAAGGTTTTTCTTCAACAGGAGGCGGCGGAACCGGTCCCGTCAACTGTTTGGGTCTGGGACTTACCGGCTCATTCACCGCGCTTTCAGCAGGAGCTTCAGGAATATCCGGCGGAGGAACAACGGTGTATTTGCCGGTCAATTGCTGGGTTTTGGACTTGGAATTCAGCAGGGCTTTCTTGAAATCGTCCGCGGTTTGAAAGCGGTCGGCCGGGTCAATCGCCATAGCCTTTTCAATGACCGCGGCAAGACGACGCGAAACCTTGGGGTTGCGTTTGCGAAGAGGAGTGAGCTGTGCATTATCCATCGCCCGCGCCAGGCCGTCTTCGGGAATGATGCCGCATAGCGATGCGTATAATGTCGCGCCCAATGAATAAATATCCGTGCGCGGATCTGTGCGCGCGGTACCATACTGTTCCGGCGGGGAATAGCCGGGCGTCATGGCGCGCGCGCCCGTCGTTGTAGCCTGGGTGCCTTGAACCACTTTCGCCAGGCCAAAATCGACCAGAAAGATATGACCTTCAGGTGTGATCTTGACGTTGCCCGGCTTGAGATCCCGATGAAGGATGGGCGGCTTGCGCGTGTGCAAATAAGCCAGCGCATCGCACATCGCCGCGCCGACGATGATCGCATCGTCTTCGCTGATTGTGCCCAAGCGTTCCATGCGCTGGCGTAAATCCTCGCCATCAATAAAATCCATGACGAGATATTGTCCCTGATCGCCGACAACAAAATGATCCGAGACGCGCGGCAGGTTGGGGTGGCGCAGGTTCGCCAGGATTACCGCTTCCAGCCGGAACTGGCGGGCGTATTCGTCCGTAGTGAAAAGATTTTCCTTGAGGGCGATATCCACGCCGAGATTTTCGTCCACGGCGCGGTAAACGGACCCCATGCCGCCCTGGCCCAGGATCTCGACAATGCGATAGCGTTTATGCAGAAGTGTTCCGCGTTCGAGAGTCATTCCGATCCCATCAAAAAGAGTATGTCCAAAGCATGGTGATTATATCAGATAGCACCCCTATCTATTGGGGATGCCAGCCGATTTTCAATCATATTGAAAGGAATCTGTCAATCAAGATTTACTTGTTCGATTTCGTTTCGTTTGATTCTAATTGACGGCTTTAAAAATAGTATTAAACTCAGTAAATGGAAAAACCGTCCACTCGTAATTGGGACTGGTTCTCGGCTGGTCTGCTCTTTTTATTGCTTCAGATCACCGCCGGACGTTTGATGATTGCCAATTGGGCGCCGTTCCTATATTTTGCTGAAACTCTCGCCACGCTCGGGATCGTTCTCGGCCTCGCTTTGGGAACCAGCCGCTTCAAACGAAGCATAGTGACGTGGCTCGTCATTGACTATACGGTCATTGTGCTTCCGTGGCAATGGACCGTTGCAGTCCAAAGCGATATTAACATAAGTTTTCGAGATCAACTGCTTATGGTTGCATCTCGTCTGGGGATCGCTTTCGTACAGTTCATTCAACGCGCACCGGTCAACGATTCGCTTTTCTTCGTTGCATTCATATCGCTGGCGATGTGGATCATCAGTATAACGGCCGGTTACTGGCTGATGCGCCACGACAACCTGCTGGCCGCTGTGATTCCATCGGCGGTTGTGATGGTGATCGTCCAGGTCTATGATGATTATTTCCCGCTTCGCTCATGGTGGCTGGCTGTATATCTATTCCTCGTTTTACTTTTGATCGGGCGGAGATATTTCCTGCACAGCCGCGTGGAATGGAAAAAACAACACATTGCTGTATCCGAAGACGCCTGGCTGGATATCTTGAACGGCCTGATCGTCATCGCATTGGCGGTTATATTGATCGCGTGGATATTTCCCACTTCGCTTTCGAGCCTGCGAGCCGCGTCCAATGAGTGGAATGAAATTTCAAACCCGATTCAAAATCGGCTTTCCAACGCGGTCGTGTCGCTTCAATCTCCGTACAGCAATGGCGGGACAAACTTTTATAGCGACAGCCTCGCGCTGGGTCGCAATGCCGCGCAGAGCAGTCAGCCTGTATTCACTGTAAAAGTTTTATCTGGATCGACGTCAACATCTTACTATTGGCGCGGACGCGTCTATGATTTTTATGCCAATGGACAATGGAGCGATTCCGACGCGGCCAGCCTCGACTTTCAACCGGCAAGCCAAACCTTGAATCTCGTCAACGCTGAAAACCGGACAGAGGCGCAATTCCAATTTACGATGAAATTGCCCCAGCAAAGTTTGTTGTACGCGCCCTCCGAGCCGGTGTGGATGGACCAACCCGGCAGTGTGTCTGTGACGTCCATCGGGAATGGGCAGAACGNNGCCAACGATTGAAGAATTGGAAGCGGCGGGGACAAATTATCCAACATGGGTTCAAGATCGCTATCTCGAAGTTCCGCGAAACATCCAAGACGTTATTCAAACGCTTGCCGAACAAGTCGCGTATGGACGGTCAACGCCGTACGACCAGGCCGAAACGATTACGAATTATCTGCGCAACACCATTCAATATTCGCCAACCGTTCCATCTCCGCCGCCCGGCGAAGACCCGGCAGTGTGGGTATTGTTCGATACCAAAAAAGGGTTTTGCAAC